>CACYCJ010000322.1 GCA_902772925.1 uncultured Lachnospiraceae bacterium | reverse complement strand
ACCGCAGCCTGCACCTGCATTTGAACCTCAGTCAGCACCTCAGCCTGCGCCTGCATTTGAACCGCAGCCCGCACCTCAGATGATGCCTCAGGGAAATGCGTTTTCACAGCCGGATAACACGGATACACTTAAGAACCGTGACAGGATATCGGAGTATAACAGCCAGATGAAGGCACAGCCTGTACCGAATGAGCCTGCGGACGCAACGCAGTTCATTCCCGAGCCTAATATCGTAAGAACGAGGACAGGCGAAAGAGTATTTATCACAAAGTCACCCTTCAAGATCGGAAAATCAGAGCAGAACGCCGATTACTCCATAAAGGGCAACAGTGCGATAAGCAGAGTTCATTGTGTTATCAATAAGATAAACGGTGTAAATTACATTACCGATTTTAATTCTACAAACGGTACCTATATAGAAGGAAAGAGACTTAAGACAGGCGAAGAGGTCCTTCTTAAGAACAATACATCCATCTGGATGGGTGAAGAAGAATTTATATTCAAGCTCAGAAGAGAGGGCTAAGCTTAATGGAATTTATTGCAAATTATAATACTGATATAGGCATAAGAAAGAAGACAAACCAGGATTCTCTTGCCATCAGGATCGTTGATACTCCGAACGGACAATGCGCATTCGGCATTATCTGCGACGGAATGGGCGGTCTGGAAAAGGGTGAACTTGCAAGCAAGGAAGTTATATATGCATTTTGCCAATGGTTTGATGAAAAGTTCTGTAATGCTGTTTTGGAAGGAACATTTACGGCAGGAATGCTGAGACATGACTGGAATGAGATAATCCAGTATCAGAACAACAGACTCGGAAACTATGGTTCGGTTCACAATCTTATGCTCGGAACCACGGTATCCGCAATCCTTATGCTGCAGGATGTCTATTATGTGGTTCATGTTGGTGACAGCCGGATTTATGAGCTTACAGATGTATCGAAGCAGATAACGGAGGATCAAAGCTTTGTTCACAGAGAGGTTTCCCTCGGAAGAATGACCGAGGAGGAAGCAAAGACCGATCCCAGAAGAAGCGTACTTCTTCAGTGTGTCGGAGCGTCAAATGTGGTAGAGCCGGATTTCCTCAGAGGACAGCTTAAAAAGAATGCGGTTTATTATCTCTGCTCTGACGGTTTCAGACATCAGGTTACGGATGAAGAGGTAATGGAACAGCTCGGACCGGATGTGGCATTCGATGAGAATAAGCTCAAATACGGATGCGTTTATCTCACAGAGCTGGTTAAGAAAAGAAGAGAGACCGATAATATTTCGGTTGCGGCAATAAAGACTATATGATAAGTAATTCCATTAAAGGATAGTATTAGGGGAACAGCAGTTTATGACAAAAGAAGGTACAATACTTGATGGCAAGTATGAAATATTGAAGGAGATAGGCCGTGGCGGTATGTCCATAGTGTATCTCGCCCGTGACAACCGACTTAACAAGCAGTGGGCTGTCAAGGAAATGAAAAATGACGGTTCGAAGAGCACGAGAACACTCCTCAAGGGACTTGAGAGAGAAGCGAACATTCTGAAAAATGTGGATCATCCCGTTCTTCCTCGTATCATTGACATCATCAATAATAAGGGAACTATCTATGTAGTAATGGACTTCATAGAAGGTACAAACCTTGCAGATGTGCTTAAAAACGAAGGAGCTCAGTCACAGGATGATGTTATCGAGTGGAGCAGACAGCTTGCATCGGCGCTTGATTATCTGCATTCGATGAATCCGCCTATTATTTATCGTGATATGAAGCCTTCAAATGTCATGCTCAAGCCTGAAGGCGGAGTAAAGCTTATAGACTTCGGAACCGCAAAAGAGCTGACTGTAGAAAATGTGGCTGATACCACGGCTCTCGGAACGAGAGGCTATGCCGCACCCGAGCAGTTCGGTGACGATCAGGGACGCGGAATCTATAAGACAGACGAAAGAACTGATATATATAACCTCGGAGCCACCATGTATCACATGGTAACGGGAAAGAATCCGAATGAGCCTCCGTACGAGATCAAGCCCATCAGACAGTGGAATCCTTCGCTTTCAACAGGACTTGAAAAGATTATATTAAAATGTACTCAGGCAAATCCGAATGACAGATATCAGTCCTGCTCGGAGCTTCTGTATGCTCTCGATAATTACATGGAGCTTGATGAATCCTACAGGAAGCAGAATGTTAAGAAGCTTACGATATTCGCTGTTTCCGCGGGGCTTGCGGTAGTATTCGGAATCTGCTCGTTGGTCGGATTTTCCGGAAGAAAAAGACTTAACGCCGATTACTATTCCGAGCATATAACCAGCGGTGACGATCTCAGGATATCGGAGGATTATATCGGAGCAGTCCAGGAATATAAAAATGCCGTTAATGTAAACGGTAATGATTCTGAAGCATATGTAAGGATCATTGACACATATATAGAAGCGGAAGAAAGCATTAATACCGACGATGATTCTCCTTCAGCACTGCAGCTTACCGACGGACTCGCATATGTTGCATCCAAGGTTAAGGACGAAAACAGTGCGGTATCAAGAGATTCTGAAGTGTTATACAGACTCGGACTTGCATACTTTACAAATCTTGAGGATTATAATACTGCCATAAAATACTTTAAGCAGGTTGATCCGAATGATGAGTATTACGGAAAGCTTGCAGAATATTACGGCGATATCTCACTTATCCTTTCGAGTGCCGTTACGAATGTTGCAGATCTTATGGACAGCGTAAACGGTTTTGCGGAATATAATCATAGCAGGATAGCAAATACGGACGAGCAGAAGTTCATTAATTATGAAACTCTCGGAAAGATTTACACTATCCATTCGGATACTCCGGAGGTAGCGGAGAGTGCCGAAACGGTAATGAACCAGGCACTTACCGATCTTCAGGAATATCCCGGAGACAGCCAGGATTACGAATACAGCTATTACGATGATCTTTCGGTTATCTACGAAAAACTTGCTAAAAACGGCAAGGAAGACTATTATCAGCTAGCTGTCGATGCATGTGATGAGGTCATCAATCAGATAATGGGAAAGATTGATGTGGGCAGCATCAGTAACAACGAAAAGGTGCAGTCCTACAATCAGACATATGTAAATAAAATGTGTAAGAAGGCCGAGCTTTATAACCTGATGGGTAAGCCTGATATGGCGCTTGCTACATATGAAGAGGCCGAAAATGAACTCGGAAAAGGCAGTAATTATGCCGCAAAGGTTTATGCAGAGCATTTGAACTACCTGTATACGACCTTTGAAAAGAAAAACAAGGATCCCGAAAAATGGTCCGATCAGGATAAGAAGACCATACTCGACTTCCTTGAAGAGGGCAGTACAGTAACCGGAATAGAAGACAATACAGTTTGGATCAAGCGTGCGGGATCATTAAAGAATCTTAAGGTCGGCACCTCCGGAACCGATGCTGGCAGTGATAAAGATGCGGACAGCAGCGAAAGTACGGAAGAGTAGGGGGTGTGAGAAATGGGATTATATAATGTACTCGCCTTTGGCGGATTGATACTTGCAATACTGTTTTTGATACTTACCGTTGTTCTCTTCTTCATTCTCAATATACCTAAGGTTGTCGGTGCCGTAACAGGTACAACGGAAAAGAAGGCTATTGAGAGGATCAAGCTTGGCGGATATGAATCCAAGTCCAAGAAGGATGCCATACATAAGGATCAGACGGAAATTAGGGTAAGAAATACCTCGACTGATGTAGAAACATATACAGATGAGCAAAAGCAGTCTGCATTAAATCAGAATGTACCTCCGCAGAATGTGCCTCCTCAGCAAGAAGCTCCCAAGGCTCCTTCATATACGGGCTTTGCTTCAAGGGGAAGCAAGTCAGGAAGATCGGGAGGAAATGCTTCCGAGGAAGCTACCGAGATTCTCGGCGCAAACGAGATGAAGTATGCGGTGGGAGATATGGAAGCAACAGAGGTGCTTTCGGGTTCCTCTGAAGCAAATACAAGTGAAACGGCAACTGATGTATTACCCGGTCACGACTGGCAGTCGGAAGAAGACTTCGACGCTGACGCTGCAACGGATGTACTTACAAGTGACGGAAAGGCTCCTGCTCATAAGAAAGCTCCGGAAAGAAAGCCTTCTTATGACTATGATGACGGAGAAACGGCAGTACTTACCGCATCAGAGATGGCATCAGGTGTCAGCGGCGCATATGAGGATGAGGAAGCAACGGACGTCCTTTCAAGCGGAAACAAAACAACTGATTTCGATGTTGAAGGCGTAACCGATGTTCTGAGAGATGAGACATCTACTGAAACTAATGAAGAAATCCTCGGAAGATACAGCCCTGAGGAAACAGCGGTTCTCAGAAGTGTGGATGCAATGGGCGGCGGCCCTGCACCTGCAGAGAAGAGAAAGGAAGAACCGGTGATAAAGGTTCTTTTCGAAGCAACAATAGTTCATACAGAGGAAACATTATCATAAAAAAAGCTTTATCAATAGAAAAAAGCTTTATCGTTAGAAAAGAGGAAACTTTATCATTAGAGAGAGGATGAGGAGTATGAATAAGAAAAGGATCATAGCATTTATACTGGTAGTGCTGATGATTTTGGGACTTACCGACCTGGGCTTCCACGGGAACTATATCAAGGCCGATAAAACGACTGAAAATATAACCCTGGCGCCGTCTGTTACGGTCCGTGATGACGGATCATATGCGACGACAACGGTAAAGGTGGTACAGAATGCCTTGTATGATATCAATGCGGAACTTTCCGAGCCGAGCGGTGTCACGCTGCCTGATGAAAATTGGACAACGGTAGGACAAGGCTGGTATGATTTTGCTAAATGGCAGAGCGTAACAGGCGGAACATATGTAAATGTAACGGATAATCCCGATAAGGGTATAGATTCCCTCGGTGAGAAAAAAGAAAGTGTTACATTGGCAGGCGGAAATCTTGCTATGTATGTGGTACAGGTTCAGGATAATACAATCCCTGAAGATCCTGTAATCTACCTTTTCCCCGCACTTTGTGTGGCAGGGGCAATTGACTCTGAACCTATTAATGCAAAGCTTTCGGTTGGCACAGATTTATTATTTGCTGTTACAGCTGAGACCGGATATACCGATCCGAATTCAGTGACTGCATCCGGAAATGAAGTTTATGTCGGCGGATACAAATATCTGGTTACAAAAGAAAACTATGAAGAAAGCGCATTAAATGATAGCCTTCAATGGGATACTCCAGAAGGAACTGCTGCAAAAGCTAATGATAGGACAGGCGATATTACTGAATATGATGGAGAGTTTTATCTCTACAAGGCATATTATATAAACGGTAAATATGTGTTCGGAAGAAAGGTTACAAGCAGTCCGGTAGGAAGATACAGTACAGCTCCCAAGGTTAAGACAACAGCAGTAACCGGTAATCCCGTAGCTGCATCACTCAGCGGAAGCTGGGATGAGAGCACACTTACCTATACGGTAACGGGTGCATGCGCAAATCAGGATCTTTCATGTGATTTCACATTTGAAAACGGTGTAAAGATAGGCGGAACGGAATATGCCGCCGGAGCAACATATTCATTAATCATACCCAAATCCGAGGCAAAGGACGGACAGACCTTGCCGCCGAAGACCTTCGAAGTAAAGAGCGCTGAATATACTGATAAAGAGCCTCCGATAAAGGTTAATGTTTCTGTAACTTATATTGATACAACACCTGTAGTAGGCTTTAATTATGACAGCAGTGTCTGGACAAAAGTTAATGACAAATGGTTCACAAATATTAAAAATCCTACGATAAGCGTTAATGCCACAGTACCTTCGCCCGCAACGATTTCATCGGTAACACTTAATACCGAGACGATGACAAAGGACGGAAGTAATTGGACAAAGAGCGTCAATTTAGAGTCCGATAAAGAAAATACTCTTACTGCAGAGGCAACAAGTGATACATCAAAAACCGGTACTGCAACGGAAAAGCTTATACTTGATGACAAGAATCCTATAGTTAATGAATTTAAGATCACTCAGAAGGATCCCAAGGACGGCTCCGAGAAATCCGAAGTGATACCTGCAAAGAAGAATCAGAGTATGAAGGTTACTGCTACGGCAGTATTTGCCCTGGATCTTAAGTTTAATGATCCGGGAAGCTTCCCTTCAGGAGTTAAGAAGCTTACGGTATTAAGAGACAAGGAAGCAGTAGTTGATGGTGTTGATGTAACAGGAAAGGACAGCTACAGCTTTAACGAAGACTTAAGAAGTGTTAAGGAAAACTACTACGGTAAGAAGATTGAATATACCGTAAATGTAGAGGATGCTTTAGGAAATGTTGTTCCTTACATATATTATGTAAAGATTGCTGACGAAAAAATTGATGCAAGGGTTGATATTTACAAGGATAAGGCTTGTACAACCGGTGTTTCCGACGGCTATCTTACATCAAATAAGGTTCTTTATCTGAAGTATACTGTTAATACCTACGATGTTGAGCTTGCTGATTGGAGCATAAGCGATACAAAGCATGCAAAGCTTATAAGTAATACAAGCAGCGGTCATGTGTATACACTTATCTATGAGTTTAAGACAAATGCGTCAGGCGATTTTACGGATATAGTCGCAACCTTTACAAATGAAGATAATATAAGCAAGAAGGCCGAGGTTAAATCACTTAAGTTCGATCTCAGCAATCCTACGATAATACTTCCGGAGGATAATGAATGGTATACAACACTGCTTCTCAGTATTGTATTCCCTGAAAACTATAATGATAATCCTGCCGGATCTGACGAGGGAACATGGAAATCCGGTATCAAGAGTGCTACGGTAACGATGAGCAACTGTAAGGATACCGATCCCATCAGAATCTTTATAGACGACAAGCTTGATCCCGGTAAGCCTCAGAAGGACCGTTCATATCAGCTTACAGTAAGTCCTTCCCTTAATTATCAGGGAACAACCATTACACTTAAGGCTGTTGATAAGGTTGGCAGAAGCACTACCGCAAGCACAGTTCGTTATGTTGACGATAAGGCTCCCACAGGTGCACTTTCCGTAAATGAAATGACTCCTTTGGTAGTAATGGGTAAGGTTCTGAGCGGAAATCCCATTGTTAAGTATGAGCTGGCTGATAATATTCAGCTTAATAAATACACACTTAAGGTTACTGCTCCCGATGGAAAAGAATATAAGGATGTTATAAATTACAGCGCTGAAAGCGGCGGTATACTTACATCAGATGCCGGTTCGATCGCGCTTTCGGGTCTGCTTGGAAGAAATCCCGAGGACGGAACTTATATTCTTGAGCTTTCGGCAGTTGATAATGCCGGTACAGGCATTGACCATGCGATAACAACATCATTTATACTTGATAATACAAAGCCTGTTATAGAGGCAAAGATAACAACCAAGGATCCCGCAAAGATCTCCAAGAATAATCATAGGGCATATGACGGAACTGTTTACGGCGCTTATTATGCCGAAAATGTAACCTTCAGCATAAAGCTTATAGAGAATAATATCGACAAGATATCAGTAACCGATAACGGCATATCAGTAAATAATATAAGCTGGTCAGACGGTGCAGAAGGCGGTTCAAAGATTAAGACTGCTTCGGTAACCATCTCAAATGAAGGAAGCCATACAGTTAAGATTGGGCTCCTCGATAAGGCAGGAGTCAGTGCGGACGAAAGAAGCTTTACATTTATAATAGACAAGACAGCTCCTCAGCTTAGAATGTCTCTTAACGGCTCAGGCGTAGGAAACGGAACTACAGGAATTCAGCTTACGACTCCCGCAAGTGTCGGAATATCGGTTATAGATGCCAATAAGGATACGCAGGATCTGACCAGAAGGACGGTTATCGCATATCCCGGCGGCGGAAACTCCGATCTTTCGGTAAACATTCCCGAGGGCGTAACGCTTATGGAGGCTGAAGGCGATTATACCGTAAGCTTCAAGGCAGTCGATCTTGCAGGAAATTCCAGCGAGACTTATACGATGGCGTTCCGTGTTGATACAGCGGCTCCCGAGGTTTCAATCACGGGAATACCCGGCGGCGGAGCAAGCAGATCGGATGTAAATGTTACATTTACGATTAAGGATTCCTTCTACTGGGATCTTACAAGCGCAAAGGCTACTATTTATAAGGCTATTGACGGATCGGCAGAGAGAGTATTTGAAGATCTGTCCCTTACACCGAACAGCGCACAGTACAGTATTTCAAGACTTATAAACGAAGACGGTGAATACAGAATGACACTTGCCGCAACAGATAAGGTAGGTCATTCGGCAGACACCTCCGCAACCTTCATTCTTGACGGAACAGCTCCTCTTATCGAGCTTCTCGGTGTTAAGAATTATGATTCGACTGACAAGGATGTAACGCTTAATATAAAGGTTACGGAAGCATTCTTCAAAACGAATTCACTGAAGATAACAGGAACAAGAACCGATATCGACGGCAAGAAGACAGATGTTAAGTTCAGCTCATATAGTGTTAATTCCTCGAGCGTTTCAAATATCAAGCAACTCTTCAAGGAAGACGGTATTTACGATCTGGACATTGTTTCACAGGATAAAGCCGGAAACAGGGATGAAAAGAAGCTCCATTTCACAATAGACAAGACAGCTCCCGAGCTTATAAAGGATCTTACGGATATTGACGGAGTTTCAATGAATTCCTTCACCTGGAATTATAAGATTGATGAGATAGTAAGAGATCTTACGGTTTGTCAGGTAAGCGTTTATGTTGACGGAACCGAATATGACGGAGTATCTAAGCTTGCTAACGGAAGCCATGTGCTTAAGATAGTAGCTGAGGATGAGCTTGGTCATAAGACCGAAAAGACCATCAACCTCGTTATCGATGACATTACACCGACCATTCTTATTACAGGTGTTGAGAAGGGCGCTAACCTCAGCAAAGCAACAACCGTAAATGTATCTGTTCAGCTTGACGAGGATAAACTTGATTCCGTAGAGCTTAACGGCAAGCAGATCGATGTTGTAGATAATGCGGCAACTATCGAGATTACAAACAGAGGAAGCTACAGACTTATGGTTACCGCAAGTGATGCGGCAGGAAACCTCTCGACAGAGGATATGACCTTCAGCTACGGATCGGGTACCAAGGGACTCATCATGTGGATAGCTATAATCGGCGGAGCTGTGCTTCTGGTACTTGCAGTTCTCCTTATCCTTATAAGAAGAGGAAAGAAACAGTAAATTCAAATATTTTGACAGTATACGGTCGATATGCTATAATATCGACTTCAGACAGAGAAAAAATACTGACACTACCTAATAAACGGAGGAAAACAAAAAATGGAAAGAATTAAGACATTAACAACAACTACTTACAGCAACACTGCAGCTAAGGGCGGTTGCGGCGAGTGCCAGACTTCATGCCAGTCAGCATGCAAGACTTCCTGCACAGTCGGAAACCAGAGCTGCGAAAATAAATAATCGACAGATATCGATATTAAAGAGAGAGGGACCGTCGGTTTCGATAGTCCTTCTTTCGTTGCGTGTCGCCTGAAAATAAGTTACGGTGACCGGCTAAGAAACATACGGCAGAAGGAAAGAAGCTTTAGGTTATGGTACATCAGTATAAGAATAACGGATATAATATAGTTCTCGATGTATGCAGCGGTTCTGTACATGTTGTTGACGATTTGGTATATGACATTATCGAAGGTTATGAAAAAAGCTCTAGAGAAGAGCTTGTCGGCAGTCTTTCAAAGGACGGAAGATATTCGGAGTCCGAGGTGGAAGAGGCAGTTTCCGATGTTGAAGAACTGATAAAGGCCGGACAGCTTTTTACTGAAGATACCTATCATGATCTGGTCATAGATTTCAAGAACAGAAAGACCGTGGTAAAGGCACTCTGCCTGAATGTCACACATGATTGTAACCTTGCCTGCAGGTACTGCTTTGCGGGGCAGGGCGAGTATAATGGTGACAAGGCTCTGATGAGCTATGAGGTAGGTAAGAGAGCACTGGATTTTCTGGTGGAAAATTCCGGAAACAGAAGGAATCTCGAGGTTGATTTTTTCGGTGGCGAGCCCCTTATGAACTGGGATGTGGTTAAAAGGCTGGTAGCCTACGGAAGAAGCATTGAGAAGGAGCATGACAAGAATTTCAGGTTTACGCTGACAACAAACGGTGTTCTGCTTACGGACGAGGTCCTTGAATTTGCAAATAAAGAATTAAAAAATGTAGTTCTCAGTATAGACGGAAGAAAAGAAGTAAATGATCATATGCGTCCCACTGTTAACGGCAAGGGCAGCTATGATGTTATAATGCCGAAGTTTAAGCGCTTTGCGAAAGCCCGAAAGGGAGAGTATTTTGTGAGAGGAACCTATACTCACGAAAATCTCGACTTTTCAAAGGATGTGGAATGCCTTATCGATGAAGGCTTTACCGAAATATCCATGGAGCCTGTTGTGGCACCGGCAGAAACCTCTTATTCCATAAAGGAAGAGGATGTGGATAAGCTCTTAGAGGAATACGACAGACTCGCAAGGAGGATAATCGAACAGGCAAAATCGGGACATCCGATCGACTTTTTCCATTTCCAGATCGATCTTGAGGGCGGACCCTGCGTATATAAGAGACTGGCAGGCTGCGGAGCCGGTACGGAATACCTGGCTGTTACTCCCTGGGGAGACCTTTATCCCTGCCATCAGTTTGTTGGAAATGAAGCATTTAAGATCGGGGATATCTATAAGGGTATCGAAAGAGATGACATTGTAGGACAGTTTAAGCTCTGCAATGTTTATGCAAAGGAAAAGTGCAGGGACTGTTTTGCAAGATTTTTCTGCAGCGGCGGATGTGCGGCAAATGCTTATGAATTCCACGGAAGTCTTACGGAGCCCTACGAGATAGGCTGTAAGCTGGAAAGAAAAAGAGTCGAATGCGCCATTATGATAAAGGCGGCTCTGAGTGAGCTGGGACTATATAATCCCGGAAATAAGGAAAACCGCCTTGATGATGACTGCGATGACTGCAATGAAGAATGCACTGAAAAATAACGGAATGTATAAGAACTTCAATGAAGTGAAATATAAGTAATAAGGAAAGGGAGCGGTGTTTAAAGACACCAAGAGAGAGAAATGAAGAAAGCAAAGAGAAATGCAATTATCAAGCTTATAGTCTTTGTTCTGCTCGTTGCGGGCTTTGTGTATATTGCTCTTTACGGAATCGGAAAAAATGCCACCGGTAAAGCAAGTAATATCACACTCGGTCTCGATCTTCAGGGAGGACTCAGTGTCACCTATCAGATAACGACCGAAGGCGCCACGGATGAACAGATACAGGCTACTATTGATAAGCTGCAGCAAAGAGTTGATGCCTACAGTACCGAGGGTGAGGTTTATAAGGAAGGCTCCGACAGGATCACCGTCGAGATACCTATGGATACCTCAAAGTATGATCCCAATGCGATCCTTGAATCCCTGGGTAAGCCCGGTGCATTGGAATTTATAGATCCCGATAACTACGAACTGTTTTCAAAAGGCGAGGCTTATGAAGCAGCTCTCGACGGTTCCGATATCGCAAATGCCGAGGCTGCCGTAACAACGGATCCTACAACAAAGGCTACGGATTACATAGTTCAGCTTCAGTTTACCGAAGAAGGAGCAAAGAAATTCGGTGAGACGACAGAGCGTCTTGTAGGACAGAGACTCTATATCATATATGACGGAAAGGTTGCT
Source organism: uncultured Lachnospiraceae bacterium (assembly GCA_902772925.1). Taxonomy (GTDB): domain Bacteria; phylum Bacillota; class Clostridia; order Lachnospirales; family Lachnospiraceae; genus Eubacterium_Q. The sequence goes on along the minus strand of CACYCJ010000322.1, from coordinate 1,924 downwards.
TCAGCTCCTACGGTACAGGCTGTTATCACAGGCGGTACCGCTCAGATAGAAGGACAGGAGAATTATGAAGAGGCTCAGCAGCTTGCAAGCACGATCAAGATCGGTGCGCTTCCTCTTACACTTGAGGAGCTCCGTTCACAGGTAGTAGGTGCTAAGCTCGGTTCGGATGCGGTAAGAACATCACTCTTCGCCGGAATGCTCGGTCTTATCATAATCTTCCTTATCCTCATTATAGTATACAGGTTCCCCGGATTTGTTTCTTCGATAGCACTTTGCTGCTATGTTATCCTCGATCTGGTATTCCTGAATATCTTCAAGATAACACTTACCCTTCCCGGTATAGCGGGTATTTTGCTGTCCATCGGTATGGCGGTGGATGCGAATGTCATCATATTCACCCGTGTCAAGGAAGAGATTGCTAACGGAAACACCATTAAGTCAAGTATTGAGATGGGCTTCAAGAAAGCATTTTCGGCTATCTTCGACGGAAACATCACAACCATCATAGCAGGTATCGTGCTTATGATGATGGGCTCCGGACAGGTTAAGGGCTTTGCCAAGACTCTTATCTTAGGTATCGTTCTTTCGATGTTCACAGCTCTTGTAATATCCAGATTCCTTATGAGATGCTTCTCCGATCTGGGCGTTACAAATGAGAAGCTTTACGGAAAGGCTAAGCCTGTAAAGGTATTTGATTATGCGGGCAAGTTCAAGATATTCGGATGTCTTTCTATAGTAGCCATACTTGTGGGTATCGCATTCCTCTTCATAAATCCCAATATGGATCACAGAGGAAACAGCATGAACTTCTCTCTCGAATTCAGCGGCGGTACTTCAACAACAGTTACCTTTGCGGAGGGAACGAGCTATGATCTTGCAAAGGCCGAGAGTGAGATTGTTCCCGTATTTGAGGAATTACCTTCAGTAAAAGCGGGAACGGTTCAGATACAGGTTGTAGATGCAAATAATCAGGTTGTATTTAAGACTGCGGAGCTTTCACAGGAAGACAGAGAGACTCTCAGCAAGAACCTTAAAGAAAAATTCAATGTTTCGGATATCGAATCCGAAAATATAAGCAGTACCATAAGCCATGAGATGCAGAAGGATGCTATACTTGCGGTTGTTATCGCTTCAATCCTCATGCTCATCTATATAGCACTCAGATTCTCTGATGTAAGATTCGGTGCCAGTGCGGTTCTTGCACTTATACACGATGTCATGGTGGTGTTCATGGTTTATACAACGGCATGGCTTACCGTCGGAAGCACATTTATCGCATGTATGCTTACCATAGTAGGTTACTCCATCAATGCGACCATCATCATATTTGACCGTATCAGAGAGAACCTTCATGAGATGTCAGTGGATAAGGATGGCTACAGGAAGATCGTTAATACATCCATCTCACAGACACTTACAAGAAATATCTATACGACGATCACAACATTTGCTACGGTACTTATGCTTTATATCTTCGGTGTTCCTTCACTTAAGGAATTTACCCTTGCTCTTATGGCCGGACTTATCTGCGGTGCATACTCATCGGTATTCATCACCGGACCTCTCTGGCTGTTCCTTAAGACCCACATCGGAGTAAAGAAGGAAGAGCCTAAGGGATCTAAAGACTCACAGAAAAGCTCAAAGAAATCAAAGAAAAAGTAGTAAATAAATTCAAGTTAGTATTAATCAATGATTGATCAGCATTCTATAAGGACAAACGGATTTACCTGTTTGTCCTTAATGCTTTTAAAATTCGGGAGGTATCCGGTTGGAAAACTGGCTTATTCATATGAAAAAGGATGACTTTAAGGGTATCGGTGAAAGGTACGGTATCGATCCCGTTATTGCAAGAGTCATCAGAAACAGAGATGTGGAAGGTAGTGAAAATGTAGGCCTTTTTCTGAACGGAACGATTGAGGATCTT
>CACYCJ010000321.1 GCA_902772925.1 uncultured Lachnospiraceae bacterium | reverse complement strand
TGTTCCGGCAGCACCATATACCATATTTATTGCCGCTACTTCACTTTCAGCCTGAAGGTAGCAACCGCCGATCTCAGGCATACGGGCAGACATATACTCCGGTATCTCAGTCTGAGGCGTGATAGGATAGCCGAAGAAAAAGCGTGCACCTGCACGTATGGCAGCCTCTGCAATTGCCTCGCTGCCTTTCATTAACGTTAATGCCATATTCTTTCCCTCCTTAATCCCTTTCGATCGTTATCGCGACATCAGGGCATGTCCTTCCGCAAGACGCGCAGCCAATACATGCCTCCTGATTCACGACCTCTGCGGGATGATAGCCTTTTGCGTTAAGCTTTGTCTTTGACAGTGCAAGCACATTTTTGGGGCAGGCTCTCACGCAAAGACCGCATCCTTTGCAGATCTGTTCATTGATAGTTACCCTTACCATTTCTGCAAAAAACCTCTTTTCTTATATATTGTAATTTACTTATTTTTAACCGCTTATGCGGCTGCAAACCAGATAATAATTATACGCTTTTGACCCAACTGTCCCAGTCACGCTTCATATAAACATCTATCGGGACCGGTGTTCCGATATATTCGGGATCATGACCTTCTGCAAGAAAAGCTTCGAGAAACTCCCGTTTACCTGAGGTATACGACACCGGGATACCTGTTTTTTCTGATACCTCCCGTATTATCTCATATCCGTCTCTCAGTTCCGCTGCAGTCGTTGCTGTGGAAAGATTGGTATTATTTATCATTCCTGTAATCTTAAGTCTGGAATGAATATGCATCTCATTCTGAAGTCGGATTATCTTTTCAACTGTTCCTGACAGCGGTCTTCGTATATTGATTACATTTAAAACTTCCAGCTGCCCGTTCTCAATATCCATAAAGTCCTGATGGTACCGTCCCAGAGCAGTTGACCCGGCGGCATCTCCGCCAACATCAAAAACGACCGTGTCCCAATCCATTGCAAATGCCGACTGGACTTCCGCAGGAAGTGAGAGTGTCTCAACACTTGAATTTGTAAAATTAGGCGATACGAGCCGGATCTCTTTCATTTTTGCCATAATACCGGGCTCAGTGAGGCGGAAATATGTATTTACCATGTCAAGATCAAGCAGTTCAGTACGCCCGTGCTCTGCTGCTTTGAGAGCGAAATTAATGGCAAGCTCCGTCTTGCCGCTGCCATAGTTTCCTATCAGAACATACATTTTTTTCATCAATTTGCCTCAATTTCAGCATTATTATTCATTAATATTTTAGCATTTTCAACGAGCAAGTCAATGTTCCGATATACCGATAAAAGATAGTTATTATATCTACCTTATATGGAATGGTTCATCCACGATCCAGACAGCTGTATCGGAAATGCGAGAAATCTCCACTTGATTTGACGTATCGCTTGTGCTATCATAAAAAAGCTCAATTAAGGAGGGTTAGCTCAGCTGGTTAGAGCGTCCGCCTCACACGCGGAAGGTCGGCGGTTCGAGTCCGCCACTCTCCACCAACGAAAAACGACGTGCTATGACACGTCGTTTTTCGTTATATCAAGCGGTGCAATTTGCTTAATACTGCTGCTACACTAAAAGTGGACACGAACGATAGAAAAAATCACTCTCGACTGGTATCATAAAAGCAAAAGAAGCGAGCTCGAAGCAGACCTCAAAAAAGGAGGAAAAGAAATGAGCAGAAAACGCTTGAACCCGTTCGAGAAAGAGTTTCTCATCCGGCAGTTCCGGGAGAATTCAAACCTTAAGCTGCCTGAATTCTGTCGTGCCAATGGAATAACGGCCCAAACATTTCGAAAATGGATGACTCAATATGATTCAGCCGGCATCGAGGGCCTGTCCAGAGGATCTCATTACCCGGATCTCATTCCGGGCAGTGTTGACCCTACACTGGAAAACTACAAGAAAGAGATCCTGAGGCTCACCATTGAAAATGAAAGGCTTAAAAAAAACTATACAGTCCGGACGATGCCAAATGGTCAGATCCAAATTCAACATTTAGAAGCGATGAGTACGACATCATCCGACGACTCTCAAGAAGATATCCCGTAAAGGATCTCTGCGATCTGATGGGAGTCAGCCGGTCAGGATATTACAAGCACCTGAAACTATTGGAAAATGGCGAATCGCATGCTGAAAAACTGCGCTATGCCATAGCCCTCGTATCTGACACACACCGGCAGCATCCTTCACACGGATACCGCTGGGTAGCAGCTTTTATCCGAAGAAATACAGATTACAGCTTTTCCGACGGCCTGATCTACAAAGCCTTCCGTTATCTGGGAATCACTTCCAAGACTAAGCACAAGAAGCGTTCCAAACCAAGAACTGTAAAAGATAGATACCCTAACCTCATTTTCGCAACATGGGAAAAAGTCGACCGTCCCCGGCAGGTCATAGTCTCGGATATGACGGCATTCCATGTGAAAGACCGCTACTATGAGTTGACTCTGTATTTTGACGTTTTTACAAAACAGATCCTGAGCTGGCGTCTTGCTGACAGACGAGGAGCGAGAGAACCTTATCTTTATGGACTCATCGATGTGATCGAGCTTCTGGAATTTGAAGGTGCTGTGAAGGAGCCGGTATATCTCCACACAGACCAGGGATCTGTTTACTCCTCCATGGCCTATAACGATCTGGTTCAGAACACCAACATCATCCGTTCTATGTCTCGAGCAGGTAAGCCTACTGACAATCCTGTAAACGAATCGCTTAACGGATGGATCAAGGAAGAGTTGTTTTCCGACTTCCATCTGGATGCGCTGAGTGAACGTTACTATGTCTCCTGCGCTATTGAAGAATACATCGATTACTACAATGAGCAGCGGCCCAGTTATGCCCTCGGTTACGATACTCCCAACGATTTCTATAATCGCTTTATAAATGGCGACTTAGAGCGAAAATACACCTTTTTTAATCGTTTTGTTGATTACCCCAAATTCGATGAATAATTGAGTGTCTACTTTTTCTACGCTTTCTTTTCTTCACTTTTATTGATTTTGTCTACTTTTGTGAATTTCCTTTCCTA
>CACYCJ010000320.1 GCA_902772925.1 uncultured Lachnospiraceae bacterium | reverse complement strand
ATTTTATATGTGGAGGCTGGCAAATATAGCACGCTTTGAGGGCAAGCCCTTCAGCATGGGTGGCTGGCATCCATAGCACGCTACGAGGGCAAGTCAATGTACCCATAGCACGCTATGGAAGCAAGCCATAAAAACAAAAAAAAGAGCCATTAGGCTCTTTTCATCAACTCCTCCATCAAGTCACATTTTTCGGTTTCATAAAATTCGCCGACCTCTCCGCCATTAACATAATCGTAAACACTATAGCACTCATCAAATATACTTACATCTGCAACAAACCTATCGTTAATCTCAATGCTCTGTGACGCACTTTCCAGTTCAAAAAACTCCTCAAAAGAGTCAAATCTACAAGCAAAATAATCGCTATAATTACATCTTGCGTCCCCGAAAAGATGAACAGCCATTGCAACAATACACACATCATCATTTTCATAATGCCAAACCACAAAGTCGTTTGATACACACGCATTAAAATTATATGTATTGAAACCAGTGGTTGATACACCTTGTACAAAATGAGTAATCCACCCATCTGAAACATTTATTTCATAATCTTTAAGTTCCTCAAGAAACGGAATGATATCTCCGCAAATAACGCCGTTCGCAATATTGCCATTTGCATCATAAATCCACGGCTTATTTTTCCCTGTTCTTGCTTCTTTTACCAGTTCAATAACACCGTCAATTCTACTCATATTGCACCTCCAATTAGTGTTGTTTGGTTATTACGTGATTATGCCTTCCTCAACTCGTCTACTCTAGCCCTGCATTCTCTAAGCCCATCTGTATTTTTCCTGTATTCCTTCTTGCAATAATCAAGATATTCAAGTGCTTTATCAACCTGTTTCTGTGCTTCTGTAACTCTTTTTGCTTCGTACTCATCCCATGATTTATAACGTTGAATTTTCCATCGCAGTTCTGAATATACAGACTGTTTTTTTGTCCTATCATATTTGCGTTTTCTCAAATACCCAACAAAATCAACCTTTAAAATATCATTATTCTTCCCATCATGTTTAATGAGACTATAAGGGTCAAATAAACCTCTTTTATTTCCTCTGTCCCTGCTGATGACAAGAATTCGACCAGTTTCATTGCACTTTATAGCCCAGTAATTATAATGGCTTAACCCAGACTCAAATACAGTGAAACCCATATCCTCCAAAACAGATTTGTATTTAGGCTCTTTTGTAACTTTTGTTGTAAGTGTTTTATAAATCATCTGATTAGTTGTCATATCGTATCCTCCATATGTTGTTTGATTGGTATACATCAATTATATCACTATGCATCTACTTGTCAAGTAGTTTTAAAATAGTTTTTTAAAAAATGGCTTCACCATTTATCAATCAATCGCTATACAATCACCAACTCTGCTATTCTCAAAAATCCCATCGCTAAGTTGACTCATCAACTCATTTTTACATTCGTTATATGTGTTACATGTAATATGTATAATGGAATAATCGTTTGTTCCAGTTTTATCCGAATTATCTACAGCAATAATTCTTACGTTGTTTCCTTCGCTAAAATCATATACAAATGAATCAAAAAAACTTTCCCTTTGTCTATGACCTTCAACTCCATAAACCTTCCAACTCATTGTTACTGGCATTTTAACCTCCTTATGCAACATATTCTGTTCTGTTACATCCATATACTTTTTCTGCGAATCTAGGAAGAACGGAATATCTATTAATAAGTTTGTTTTGAATATAACTAATACTTCTCTTGTCAATCCAATTCTCGTCCCAGTTTGTGTAATATCTTACACCTGCATCTGTAAGTTTTTTAATCTCGTAGCAGTTTGTTCCATCGTGGTGACTGCATTCAATATAAAAATGACCATTGACATCATAGATTTTAATAAAATCACAGTCCTTTATTGCGTCATTATATGCAGATTCAAAATCATTGAACACATCGAACCCAGTTCTACGACCGTCCCATCTTCCAACACTTCCAAAAATGATGTATGTACCATCAGAAAAGAATTCTCTTAATCTATCAATCTCATCTGAATAATCGTCGGCGTCAAAATCATAAATCATATTCCAAACATCATCGTCAGTGTATTCATCGCCCCACATATCAACAAGCGCATCAATTGCAGATTCGCTGTATGTTTCCCACAAATCATAATTATCATAAATGATTCTTTCTTTTCCTTTTTTCATTATATATACCTCCTTATAATCAATATCCATAGTGCAAAACAACGAGTTCATCCCACCGATTTTTATCAATAGACCTAAGAAACGAAAGGCATGGTAAAAATCTTCTATAGTCGTTTTCTTTTTCCGCTCTATCGAGAATATTAATTGCATCGTCAAGCGGAACCTCATTTAATCCGTTTCTGTATTCGTCCTTTTCAATCCACCTATGGTTATCCATACCAAGGAACCTTATATTCGTTTCAGCGTATTT
>CACYCJ010000319.1 GCA_902772925.1 uncultured Lachnospiraceae bacterium | reverse complement strand
GCGTATTACGAAGTCATAAATGCCGTGACCGCGATGGAGACGATCCGGGCGATATGTGCGGATGCGACAGATACAGCTGAGACAGGCAATGCGGCGGATAAGATATATACCGAGGAACGGTTATATCCGGCATTATTAAGGAGCCTGAAAGGCTTCGAGCTGCCCGGACGAATGCAATATATAGAAAAAAATGTGATCCTCGACGGAGCACATAACGAAAACGCAGTTAGACACCTCGGACAGTCTCTTGAGATGGCGGGAATAAAGGTAAGGAGAATCCTTTTTGCGGTTTCCGAGGATAAGGATTACCGGGATATCGCAGAGGGCATTTTGAAATACATAAGGCCTGATGAGATTTATATTACCGAGACCCACGGCAAGAGAAAGCTTGCGAAAAGTACTCTTGCTGACGCGTTTGTAAAAGTTACGGAATCGGCAGGAGTGTCTGTTACAGGACCGGCGGACGGATCGGCGGCGGAAGCGGCGGGATCGGTGACGAAAGCGGCAGTCAAAAAAACGAAAATAAAAATCTGTGAGCATCGTTCGACTGCATACAGGGAGGCAAGGGAAGGCCTTGGAGAGGATGATATTTTGCTTGTGACGGGATCCTTCTACCTGCTGGGAGATATACTGTAGATGCATCGGGCGTCGGAGTACATAGGAGATTTTATTATGATAGATTTCAATGAAGAACTAAAGACATACCAGCCCGGTACGCTGATAGAGGATACCGAGGATGAGATATACAGAAACGATCTGAAGGACATTATGGACATCGTGATGGAAATGACAGAGGATCTCAGAAATTCTTAAAGAAAAAAGGATGGTTTTATGGCATCAAAGCAAAGATGTCTGTTCTGCGGAGAGCAGGTCGGCGAAAAAGGGTATTGCACGGGCTGCAGGCTTAATCAGAAGCATCTGGTAAAGGCCTTCAATACTTCGATATATCATTACAACAAGGGCTACGAAAAGGCTATTGAGCGTGATATATCGGGCGCGATCGAATCATTGCAGACGGCACTCAGATACAATAAACAGAATATAAATGCGAGAAATCTCCTGGGACTCTGTTATTATGAGATGGGCGAAACCGTGTCGGCAATGGAGCATTGGGTAATGAGTATCAACTATAAGCCCAAGGATAACGATGCGGCTCGTTACCTTAAAGAGATAAGGGATGATGAGGAAGAGCTTGAGATGACCGGCCTTTCCATCAAGGCATATAACGACGCACTTGCCAAGGCAAAAAAAGGAGATCTTGACGGAGCACTTTCGGACCTTCGCGGAAGCATCTCCAACAATCCGAACTTTGTCAGGGCATTGCTTCTGTATGCACTTATACTCAATAAATCCGGCAGAGTCGGGCTTGCAAAAAAAGCACTCGTGAAGGTGCTTAAGATAGACAGGCAGAATGAAACCGCAAAGCGATATCTCAGAGAAATGGGCATAAGCGAGAGAAGCGTAGGAAAGCTGCTTGCCGAAAGCGAAAGAAACAGCGATGAGAAGGAATATTACGGGATAGTCGATGACAACGAAAGAACTCCCGTGAAGATAAAGCCGAAGGAAGTTTTACCCAGCAGAAGAAGAACTCTGCTTCAGAATTATCAGGAAAAGAATCTGGCGCGGAATTCATATCTTTACATTATGATCGGCATAGTGCTGGGAATGCTGATGCTGTATTTCTTCATCGTACCTGCGATAAAGAAGAACAACAATCAGAAGAAAAATGACATTAAGACGGATTACAGCCGTGAACTGTCCGATAAAAATATGGAAATAGAGGGGCTTATAGCCGAAAATGATTCGCTTAAAAATCAGGTGTCGGCTTACGCTTCAAGCACCGATGCTATGCAGCAGAACATAAGCAAGCTCGAAGAGAGGGTAGAAGAGCTTCAGACTGCATTAAAGCAGAACGGCATCGGACTGGATGACGGAAAGACGCCCGCAGACGGTACGGATGCTGCTCAGACCACCGAAGGAACGGACACGGAAACGACGGACACCGAAACAACTACGGAAGTAACTACCGAGACGACAACGGAGGGAACTGATCAGACTGAAGACTCTACGCAGACAACCACCGAATCAGCAGGCGGTACGGGAGAAGGTACCGGTGAAGACGGCGTTGATGCTGCAGCCGAGGCGCAGAGGGAAAGCGAAAGAAAAGCTACTCTGGCTGAGAGAAACAACAAGAATGTTACCGGAATCTCAGCTTACGATATAGAAAATATCATTTCAAAGGAATGATAGTATCGGGAGAACGGCGTTTGACTGAAGAATGGGGTGTTTATGGTTAAAGGACCGGGGTTTTACCTGAAACAGCTGGGGAAAATGTTTCTTCATGGCATTTATCTTCCCCACATATACAAAAGGTATTGCAGAAACAGTAATGTAAATTATAATAAAGTGATATTTGCGGATGCTCATACCGGCAGGCTGACCTCCAATATGTACGCGGTATATAAGAGACTGAAGGCGGATGGCTACGACATCAAAAATATGTGTGTTGATTTCTCCACGCTTTCCATGGGACAGCTTTTCAGGTATCTTCGCACATTTATGAAGGAATACTCCACAGCGAGATATGTATTCATATCAAGCTATTTCCTTCCGGTATCCTCCTGCGAAAAGCGTAAGGAGACCAAGGTCATTGAGCTCTGGCACGCCGGCGGCATGCTGAAAAAAATGGGCTACGATGCGAAGGATGACATTCCGAAATATTATAAAGGAAATCCTACCAAGAATTTCGACCTTGTGACGGTGAGCGCGGACTTCTGTGTTTCCGCATATGAGCAAGCGTTCAGGCTCCCGAAGGGAGTGGCGGTTGCGACCGGAATAGCGAGGACCGATCTTTATTTTGATAAAAACTTCAACAAGAAGAATATAGACAGATTTTACCAGCAGTATCCCGGAGCCATAGGCAAGAAGATATGTGTTTACGCACCTTCGTTTTCCGGAAATGCGGCAAGGCCCGTTACGGTCGGCTTTACCGATGAACTGCTTGATATGTTCTCCAGGCATTCCGATGAATGGTTTTTCATAACCAAGCTTCATCCGAACATGGAGAAGCATTATCCGGAATTTATAAGCGACATACACACGGAGGAGCTGTTCGCGCCAAGCGATCTTCTGATAACGGATTATTCCTCCATTTTGTTTGACTACATGCTTTACAGCAAGCCGTTTATCCTGTATGCACCCGATATATCCGAATACAACAAGGACAGGGGCTTTTATATAGACATAAGCACGCTTCCGGCGCCGGTGGTTAAAAATGTACCCGACCTGGAAAGGCTGCTTTTATCTGACGGCTGGAAGAGAGACCCCGAGGATATCAAAAAATGTGCCGCAATCTATATGAAAAAATGTGACGGCCATGCGGTAGACAGGATAATCGAGGTCATGGGTATAGAAGAATGACAAATAATGATATACGGATAGCTGCATTTGATCTTGATGACACATTGCTGGACCCGAGTGGCGCTCTTACGGATTATACGATCCGTGTAATGGAAGAAGCGTCGGACGCAGGGATTGAAATGGTGATCGCCAGCGGAAGACCGTTTTTCGCACTTCCCGAGAATCTGGTGAAGCAGCCGTGGATGCATTATGCCATCTGCTCAAACGGTGCAAGGATATACGACCTTCGGACGGGGGAATGTATGTCGGCATGCTATCTTTCGGAAAAATCTATAAGAGGCTTTCTGGAGCTTACCGACGGCTACGGAGATGACATTTTTAGGGACGCATTTACGAAGGGAAGCCCACATTCGGAAAAAAGATATCTGGACAGTCTGGACAGCCTGCCTCTTACGGAAACGAGGAAGAAATATCTTCGCTGGAGCAGGATACCCGAGCCGGATATAAAAAAATTCATAGAAGAAAACATTTTCCATATGGACTGTCTCAATGTGATATGCTTCGACCGGGAAATGCTGGACAATATCAGAATGAGGATTAGTGAAGAGGTTGAGGATATATTCCTGACATCATCCATTCCGCATATGATAGAAATGTCCGACAAGAAAAGCGGGAAGGGCAAAGCACTTCACAGACTTGCCGGGATGCTCGGAGCGGATGTGAAGCAGACTGCAGCCTTCGGCAACGCCGATAATGACGCCGAAATGCTGATATATGCAGGGCTCGGCTGTGCGGTGGCAAATTCCGACAAAGAGGCGCTGGAGGCAGCGGATAAGATAGTGGGCGCAAACAGCGAAGACGGAGTCGCGAGGGAGATAGCATCGTGGATCGGATAGCATCATGAAGTATTAAACGGAGGTAGAGAAATAAAAATGAGTAAGAAAGACGAAGGCAGGAGGGTTAACGAGAAATCCTTCAGACATTTCATTAACGAGGAGTTCAGAAATCTGATACTTCCGCTGATAATGCTGGTGCTGGGAGTGTTTTTTATAGTAAATCCCGGAGCAGTAATAAAGATTGCGGTATGGATCATCGGAATCGGACTTCTTGTTGCCGGGATCGTATTTGCAATCCTTGCTTATAAGGAAGGCGGCGGAATCTTCAAGATAATCCTTTCGGTAGTATGCATTGTGACGGGAATCATTTCCGTGCTTGTTCCCACGGCCGTGGCGTATTTCGTGGTCAAGATGTTCGGTATAATGATACTCGTAAATGCCATTATCCATATCATTGAGGTTAAGCGTCTCAGGGGAGAAAATAAAATACTTCCGTATATCGTAACTGATATAGTGACCATGATAATAGGCGCAGTGCTGGTATTTACCCCGTTTACGGTACCCACGATAATGCTTATCATCATCGGCGTATTTATGGTGATAGTTTCCATTCTGGATATGATAAATGCTTATGTGGTATTCAGAAACGGTAAGTATGTAAACGACGGAAATGTAGTGTGGGAGGAGTAAAACGGCATGAGAATAGGAATGGGATATGATGTTCATAAGCTCGGAGAAAACAGGAAGCTCATCCTGGGCGGAGTCGATATACCCTTTGAAAAGGGACTTATAGGGCACTCTGACGCGGACTGCCTTACGCATGCCATTATGGATGCTCTGCTCGGAGCAATGGCGAAGGGCGATATAGGAAAGCATTTTCCCGATACGGATCCTGCCTTTAAGGATGCAGACAGCATTAAGCTGCTTGAAGCCGTAAAGAAAATGATGGATGAGGACGGCTACAGGGTTTCGAACATTGATGCGACTATCATTGCACAGAGACCGAAGATGGCACCTTACATCCCTGAAATGAGAAGGATAATCGCCGAAACACTTTCCATAGATATCGGTGATATCAATATCAAAGCAACCACAGAGGAAGGCCTCGGATTCACCGGAGAAGGCCTCGGGATCTCCTGTCAGGCCATCTGCCTTCTGGAGAAGGAGGAAAAGGCTTGAACGACAGATACAACGAAAGATTGGTGAAGGGAAAGCCTTCGGGAAAGAATTATCTGTGGATCGCACTTTCGATACTCGGAATAACGGTATCTCTGGCTCTTACATTTATAATGAGCTCGCTCTTTTTATTTCTCGCAGCCGGGATGATATATCTTACGGTCCTCGGCTTTCAGAATCTGAAAATCGAGTATGAATACATTTTGACCGCAGGAACCATTGATGTGGCCCGGATAATCAATGCATCAAAGAGAAAAGAAATCTGCTCCGTGGATCCGGAAAAGATTACACTTATGACGCTCGTTTCGGAAGACAAGGTAAAAAACGATCTTGATATAAAAAGAGATCTTGAGGTTATAGATTTCACGGACGGCGGCTGGGTGAACGAGGATAATACCGGTGATACGATATATGTAGCCGTATATGATGATAATAACGGGAAGAAAAGACTTATGGTCTTTGATTTCAATGAATCCTGCGTCGAGCATATGAAGCAGTATCTCAAGCAGAGATGTGAGATCAGATTATAGAAATAATTACTATAATTTTACTGAAAAGTTTCACTTTAATAGTTGACTTTGACGGTGTTTTACAATATACTGACTATAACTAATCAGGCAAGAAAAGGGGGATTCGAGCATGACAGTTGCGCAGGCTATCAAAAAATATAAACTGGAACCTTTAAACGAGTATACTGCAAAGGTTAAAGCCAAGGAGCTTAATGTCGAAGAGGTACTATATATGAACGTTCAGAAGAACAAATATGCATATATAGTTCGTGACGGTGCCCGTGGAACGATGTTATATACTGATGAAAAGAGTATATACACAAAGCTTTTCAAGGGTCTTAAGATGATTCCCTTGGAACCCTAGTCACAATAGAATATTGCAAGAACAGAAAGGATATGAGATGTCAGATATCTCATGTCCTTTTTTTTCGGTATGAGGGGCATGGTATGAGGAGCATTCGTATATCGATATTATAATGACCGGCCGGTGTGTGCTTTGGCTTGAAAAAATCGGCATTTTATTATATAGTGGAAAGGATGGGGAACCTCGCCTTTCACCCATGAAAAATCAATCTTTCGGGAGGAAAAGAAACATGAACAGAAAAGAATGGGTTATTAGTGTTACAAAAGAAATCATAGAGAACGTCCTGGAGGAAAGCGACCTTGAAGTCGCCCTTAATAATTCCCTCCGTTTGATCGTGGATGTGCTCGGCTGTGAGGCCGGAATCATCTGGATGCTCAGCAAGGACAAAAAGACATTGCATCCCATTTATCATATAGGCCCTTCGGATATCTCAAATGTAACTGTTGAGAACGGAGTCGGCGTTGAAGGCCGTGTGGCAAAGACAGGTGAACAGATAATCATCAATGATTCGAAGACCGATGACAGATTCGAGGCTACGGTATTTGACGATCAGGTGTTTAAAACACATGACATGATCTGTCTTCCTCTCATTGATATAAAAAATGTCATCGGAAGCATTCAGCTTATAAACAAAAAGAGCGAAGAGGATTATTCCGAGGAGGAGATCAAGCTCTGCGACAGACTTGCCCATATCGCGGCAATGACCATCGTGGAGAAGGGACTTGTCATTCAGGATGAGGTAAAGAAGAAGGTTCAGATATCACTTCGAAATGTGAAGAAGGAATTCGCTGTAGGTGAGGATATACTTCACATTCTGAACGGTATCAACCTTGATATATACGAAAATGAGTTCATCGTCGTACTCGGAGAGTCCGGCTGCGGTAAATCCACTATGATGAACATTATCGGCGGAATGGATACTCTGACCGAGGGCGAGGTTTTAGTAGACGGAAACGATATGTCGAATTATACCGAGAAGGAGCTTACACAGTACAGAAGAAATTATGTAGGCTTCATTTTCCAGAGCTACAACCTTATGCCTAACCTTACCGCACTTGAGAATATCCAGTTCCTTGCGGAAATAGTTAAGGAGCCGCTTCCTCCTGAAGAAGCGCTTGAAATGGTCGGACTTACGGACAGGGCAAATAACTATCCTGCACAGCTTTCCGGCGGACAGCAGCAGAGAGTTTCCATAGCGAGAGCAATCGCAAAGAACCCCAGGCTTATACTTGCCGATGAGCCTACAGCCGCGCTTGACTTCGCATCAGGTCAGCAGGTTCTTGTTACCATAGAGAACATCGTACACAACTACGGCAAGACAGTAATGATGGTTACCCACAACGTAGAGATCGCTAAGATGGCAGACAGAGTCATCAAGCTCAGAGCCGGAAAGATCGCCAGCATTAAGAGAAACCTTAAACCGGTTCCTGCTAAAGATATCGTTTGGTAAAAATATAGCAGGGTATCGTACTTGTCAAACGGCATGCCAATACTTTAAAGGTCGGAGTGGTTTATGAAAGTAACAAAGACACAAGTAAAGGATATCCGCAGAAATATCAAGAAAGAAATTGTTTCGTGGATATCTATCATAGTAATAGCCGGGTGTGCCGTTGTAAGCTTTCTCGGAGTGTATCTTGCGGGCAGAGCCGTGCGCACTAACGGTGACCGGTATTATACGGAACATAATCAGGCAGATATTACCGTCAGCTCCACGAAGCTTCTGACACCGGAGGATGTCGAAAAGATAAAGGCAGTTCCGGGAGTAGAGGATGTAGAAGAGTGCTGGAAGGTCGGAGGAGTCATCCGGGCAGGCGATGATGTAGAAATAAATGTGATATCGCTGACGGACAGGATTTCAAAAACCGAACTTGTTACGGGCCGATATCCCGAAAATGATGAAGAATGCGTTATCCAGGCAGATATTGCCGATGATCTGAATGTGAAGATAGGAGACAGACTGGCGGTGGCCGATGAGACAAACGGAGTCCCTATGTTCCTAAGGAAAAATGTGTTCAAAGTGACGGGAATAGTGGATCATCCCGATAATATCATGGAAAAGGAAGATCCTACCGGTGCATATATAATGGTCAATAAATCCGTATTCGGCGGTGACATAGCCGAATCCGGAGAAGTAATGCAGGTTTTGATAAAGACAGAGCGAGAGGACGGAGAAACCTATTTCAATAAAAAGCATACAAAAAAGGTAAATGAAATAAAGGAACAATTGGAAAACCTCGGACTATACTTAAGTATTCCGAGAGATGAAGCCGTAAAGCTTATTATGGACGAAAACTATGATGAGCTAAGTAAAGCCGATGAAGAGCTTGCCAAGGCCAAAAAGAAGATTGAAGACGGAAAGCAGGAGCTTAAGGATTCGAAAAAGAGGCTTGAGGACGGAAAAGCAGAGCTGGAGGAAAACAGAAAGCTTCTGGATGACGCTAAAAAGCAGCTTGAAGATGCCAAGAAAGAGCTGGATGCCGGAAAAGCAGAGCTCGACTCCGGAAAAGCAGAGCTTGACTCCGGAAAGGAAAAGCTGGATGCCGGAAAAGCAGAGCTTTACTCTTCATATCTTGAGATTGAATCAGCAAAAAATACTATCAGAAATAAACTCCGCGAGCCCTGTGATCAGGCGGGAATACAGCTTAGCTGGGCAGGCGGAAATTCCAATCCCGACATAGACAGCAGTGCCACGACTGCAAGGATGTTTTATATAACGACAGACTATGCAGTCGATGTTACACAGTCATATGATCAGCTTATAAACGGTCTTATCGCTACGATACCTGTCGAGCAGGCAAAAATGCTGGCAGAGTTCGTGCTTCCGGGTGAAGATGTAAGCGATGATAATGTATATGAGATGCTCCGTTCCTATGCATCAGACAGATTTTCGGCCTACAGTGGAGATTATGATAAGCTGTCACAGGCTGCCATAGCGTGGGATAATGCTCATGAAAATGATTATCTTCCTGCCTTAAATCTGTATAATTCAAAGCTTGCCGAATATCAGACAGGACTTGCCAAGTACCAGGCGGGACTTAATGAATATCAGGAGAAGCTCGCCGAATATGAGGATGGAGAAAAGCAATATACTCTCGGTCTTAATGATTACAGGCACGGTTTAAAGCTCTACTCGCAAGGTGAAAAGGACCTTGAAAAAGGAGAAGCGGAATACAAGGAAAATGAGAGTAAATACCAGGATGCCATGCTTTCATACTTTCAGGCTCAGGAAACCATGAAGGATATCGGAGACTGCAAATGGGTAGTGACGTCTCAGAGATCCAATATTGACTATATGCTTATAGATGTCAATGGGGACAGCCTTTTAAGTATCAGCGTCACATTTTCCATGTTTTTCGTGATCCTTGCCGGTGTTGTAATCTATGCGACCGTCGGAAAGATCATAAGCGAGCAGAAAAAGCTGGTGGGCAGCACCAAGGCATTCGGTTTTACCAACAGTGAGATCAGCATTAAATATAAGGTTTATGCGCTTACGGCTTCGTATCTGGGCGGAGTTGCGGGCGTGATCATAGGGGTTATCTTCCTCCAGGAATTCGCATTGGAGAGGACCTATCTGGGCTTCAGAATCGGAGAACTGCGGCTTCTTCCCGGATTTTTTGAGATAATCCTGACATTTTTCGCGCTTACATTCCTTTCACTCCTTGCGGTAAGGATAGCTACAAGGAAGATGCTGAAGGAGCCCGCAACTGAGCTCCTCCGCGGTGAAATGCCCAAGGGACTGAACGGCGAGAGTAACAAAAAACATAAATCACTTTTTGCCGCTCTTATTTTCAGAAATATGAGGGTGGACAAAAAAAGAGTTGTCGTTATGCTTTGCAGCGTTCTGGGATGCAGCCTGCTTCTTATGGTCGGGTTCGATCTGAAATATGCAATTACGGATGCGCTTGACAGACAGTTTGATGAGGTCATCTGCTACGATGAGATTCTTACGGTATCGATGTATTGCACCGATCCGGAGGCGGAAGAGGTTGAACAGATCCTGACCGAAGAGGGAGCCGAGTTTGCAAGAGTTCATGTTGTGACACAGACATTCCTTGAAGACGGAGAATTCAATGTTTCAAAGATGATCGTGGGAGAACCGGAGGAGCTTCAGAAATTCTACAAGCTGGAGAATGCATTCGGAACCGGTGAAATAACCCTTTCGGATAATGGAATCTATGTTACGAAGATAACGGCTGAAAAACACGGATTTACGGCGGATGAACCGGGAAGCCTGAGACTGTTCGATTCATATGCCAATCCTTATGATGTCGAGGTTGCGGGCGTTTATGTGGATTATATAGATAACTTCTTTATGATGTCCTCTGACGAGTATAAGAGCACATTCGGATATCTTCCGGCGTTTGAATCTTATCTTATAAAGCTTAACGGAGCAGATCACGATACCTTGCATGAAAGACTTCACGGACTGAATGTTTACAGAAGGCTTAAGGACTTTGAGGCTGAAAAAGCGTATTATTCAGGATGGCTGCAGACCGTTAATTATGTGATTCTGATACTTGTATTTGTAGCTATTCTTATGTCGTATTTCATATTGAATAACCTTATCAATATGTATCTGAACCAGAAGAAGAAGGAGCTCAGTGTCATGAGGATCAACGGCTTCACTCTCGGTGAGGTCAACAGATATATGATGCTGGAGCTTGTGATAATAACGATTGTCGGAATTATTCTCGGTAATGTGGCGGGAATCTTTGTCGGAAGATTTCTGGTCGGACTTTTGGAAACCTCCACGGCAATGCTGGTGCGTACGCCCAACATTATTGCGATAGGTCTCGGGTCGCTGATCACGGCGATATTCTCAATGATCATAATACTTATGGTCGGCAGAAAGATCAAAAATTTAGATATAAAGGATGCTGCACAATGATAACCGGAAATACAATTCTTACGGGACTTCTCGGAAGTCCCGTTAAGCATAGCAGGTCACCTCTTATGCACAACAAAGCATTTGAGCTTCTCGGACTTGATTACAGATATCTTTGCTTTGAGGTAAATGAGGATACTCTCGAAAATGCGGTAGAGGGGCTTCGTACCCTTGGTGCCAGGGGCTTTAACCTGACGATGCCGAATAAAAGCAAGATGTGCTCACTATGCGATAAGCTGGATGTAGGCGCGCGCATTTGCGGAGCCGTAAATACGGTGGTTAATGATAACGGTGTCCTGACAGGATATACAACGGACGGAATCGGCTTTATGAAGGCTGCCGAGGATGCGGGCTGTCCGCTTCCCGGGAAAAAGATCGTAGTGCTTGGGGCAGGAGGCGCCGCAAGCGCTGTTATCGTTCAAGCGGCCCTTGACGGAGTGAAGGAGATTGATATCTTCTGCCGCAGGGGACCTTCCTACGACAGAGCCGAGAGGCTGGCGGCGGAGCTGGGGAAGATAGAAGCCCCCGGAGTGCCGGGCGGTATTGTTGCCGGGAATCGTGATGCCGGGGATGGTGGCATCGGCAGCTGTGGTGCCGGGAATGATGGTGTCGGGAATCGTGATGTCGGGAATGATGGTGTCGGGGATAGAGGCGTCGGGAATGGTGGCGTCGGGAAAAGTGCTGTTGTGAATAACGGCGTCGGGAATCGAGATGTCGGGAATCGAGATGTCGGGGATGGTGGCATCGGTAGCTGTGGTGCCGGGAATCGAGAAGTCGGGAATGATGGTGTCCGGAAAATTGCAGTTGGAGATATCTCAGACGATGACAGTTTGATGGAAGCATTAAAAAATGCGGATGTCCTTATAAACGGAACATCTGTGGGGATGATCCCGGATACCGATAGATGTGTAATAAGAGATGAACTTTTCGGTGACAGAGAGATTTTTAACGAGACCCTTACGGTTTCCGATCTGATATACGAGCCGCAAAAGACAAAGCTGCTTTCACTCGCCGAAAAGGCAGGTTGCCCGACATTTAACGGAATGTATATGCTGCTTTACCAGGGAGCGGAAAGCTTCAGACTCTGGACGGGGCATGAGATGCCTACGGAGGAGATAAAAAGGTTGTATTTCACTCCCGGTACAAATTAGTATGGGGCAGATACATACGTCAGACTGTAGATATAGTCAGGTGCTGAGCAATGTCGTACTTTTCCCGGTTGAACTGCCCATAGAATCAGAAAAGCAATAAAAATAGGGAAAAACAGGCTAGTTTATTGCTTTTTGAGCTGAAGAGCAAGTTAGAAAAGTTGAAAAAGCAATAAAAACAAGAAAAAACAGGCTGATTTATTGCTTTTTGAGCTGCAGGGCAAGTTAGAAAAGTCGAAAAAGCAATAAAAACAGGAAAAAACAGGCTAATTTATTGCTTTTTGAGCTGAGGAGCAAGTTAGAAAAGTCGAAAAAGCAATAAAAACAGGGAAAAACAAGCTGGATTATTGCCTTTTCACAATCGGCTTACTCTAAGAGATAAAGAATATAGGTGTATATATAAGTATATGCACAAGTATATACACAAATATATACAAGGATATTATAAAAAAGGATTAGAAACATGGCGTCTACGGATAAAAAATTGAAATTTACATATAACGCGCCCGTGACTCTCACATTTGCGCTGGTGGCGCTCGTTGCACTCATTATCGGTGAATTCACCGGAGGAAAAAGCACCGAGCTCCTTTTTTCTGTTTACAGGTCACCGTTCAGTGTGTTCGGGGTGCTGAGGCTTTTCCTGCATGTGCTGGGGCATTCGGGAATTGCGCATTATACCGGAAATATGATGCTTTTCATTTTGCTCGGTCCAATGATAGAGGAGAAATACGGAAGCCTGAACTTCCTTGAAATGATAGGAATTGTTGCGGTTATATCAGGTGTGATAAATATAGTATTTTTCCCGGGGACAGTACTTCTCGGGGCCAGCGGAGTGGTATTTATGATGATGATCCTCGTTTCGGCGTCGGATCTTAAGGAGGGCGAGATACCCATTACGATGATAATCGTTATAATAATGTATCTCGGAACCGAAATCGTGAATATGATATTTCAGAAGGATAACATTTCGCAGCTCACACATATCATCGGTGGAATACTCGGCGCGGTTTTCGGATATCTGTATAATGTGAAGAAGATTGCAAAAAAGTAGATAGAAAAAAAGATTACAAAAAAGTAGATAGAGAAACAGATAGAAATAACAGAAAAAACAGAAAAATAACAGAAAAAACAGATAGAAATAACAGAGAAAAAGAATCAGATAAAAATACAAAAATAATCACTTTCGGAGGAAGACATGGAAACAAAAAGAAGCTCATTTACAAGCAGCTTGGGATTTATACTTGCAGCCGCAGGAAGTGCGGTAGGACTCGGAAATATCTGGAGATTCCCATATCTGGCGGCAAAAAACGGCGGAGGGCTTTTTATAGTAGTTTATGTGGCGCTGGCTCTTACATTCGGCTTTACGCTTTTGGTTACGGAGCTTGCAATAGGAAGAAAAACAAAGCAGAGCTGTCTTACCGCTTACGGAAAGATCGACAGTCGCTTTAACTGGCTGGGAACAACATCGGCAATCGTGCCGTTTCTTATCCTGCCTTACTATTGCATTATCGGAGGATGGGTTCTGAAATACGCTTTTACCTATGTGACGGGCAATGGTGTGGCAGCTGCAGACGATAATTTCTTCTTTGATTTTATAATGGGCTCCGGAAGTGACAGCGCAGTGATAGGGATTCTCCTTCCTATCGTGGCTGATGCGGTTTTCCTTATACTGACGGCTATGGTCGTATTCCGTGGAGTTAATAAGGGTATTGAGACAATGTCCAAGATTCTTATGCCGGTCCTTCTTGTAATGGTAATCGGAATCTCGATTTATTCCCTTACTATCAAGAATCCGGAGACAGGCAAGACGGGTATTGACGGTCTTAAAATCTATCTGATCCCGAACCTTGACGGGATAGGGGTAAAGGAATTTATGAATGTGGTGATGGATGCAATGGGACAGCTTTTCTACAGCATAAGCGTCGCAATGGGTATCATGGTCACCTACGGATCGTATGTTAAGGATGAAGATAATCTGATGAAATCCGTAAATCAGATTGAGATATTTGATACGCTTATAGCTCTGCTTGCGGGTGTAATGATCATTCCCGCGGTAGTCGTATTTATGGGCGAGGATGCCATGTCCAAGGGACCGGGACTGATTTTTATCGCATTACCGAAGATATTCCAGGCAATGGGACTTCCGGGAATGATAATCGGCGCCGCATTTTTCATTATGGTTTTCTTTGCGGCACTTACAAGCTCGGTATCGGTGCTTGAGGCGGTTGTTGCAGGTATGATGGATAAGTTCGGGCTTTCAAGAAAGAAAGCTACTATCATCGAGACGATCATTGCACTTGTTTTAGGTATACTTATCTGTCTCGGCTATAATTTGTTTATGTTTAATATCAAGCTTCCCAACGGAGCGGAAGCTCAGCTTCTTGATGTTGTGGATTATCTTGCAAACAATATATTTATGCCCATAGTTGCGATAGGAAGCTGCGTCCTTATCGGCTGGGTTGTGAAGCCGCTTACGGTAACTGACGAGGTTACCAAGAACGGAGAGAAGATGTTCAGAAAAGGACTTTATAATGTGATGGTTACGGTAGTGACACCGATACTTCTTACATTCCTTTTGCTGCAGTCGCTGGGATTTATTAAATAGGATGAGAGATTGCCGAAAAATCGGAGAAAGCATAGTTTATTTGCGGGTTCGGAAAAATGGACGAAAAACCTGTTAGAGACAATAATTTGAAGGACGAATATATAAAGAGCAAATTAGAGAACAAAATAATAAAGAGCAAATTCGTGAATATGTTAGTAAAGAGCAAATTCGTGAACATATTAGTAAAGAGCAGGTTGATACAGAATATACCGGTGACACTTGGAACGGCTTTACTTCTGATAGGGCTTGCTGCGGGAGTTACCGCTTGTGCGGTAAGGAACGGCGGTTCCGACGGAAACGTAACTGCGGAGAGTACCGTAGATGGTGCTGCGGAGAGTGCCGTAGATGGCGCTGCGGAGAGTACCGTAGATGGCGCTGCGGATGGAGTGTTCAGCAGTTGTGATGAGAGTGGCGATAGCACCGCAGAAGGTGCTTCGGATAATTCCGGTAATGGCGATTCGGATATCGGTATTGAAAATATATCGGAATCTGCGGATATAGTTGGCGATAGCAAGACTGGTGCGAATTCAGGTGCTGACAAAACGGAAGCCTCACGAGAGTTGACCAGTGTTCCCAAACCGGTATATGACCCTGCAGCAGGTATCAAGATGCAGGTGTACCCTGAGTATCTTCGTATACTTGAGGATTACGAGACTGCTATAAGAAAGATATTGATGGTGGAATTTACACCTTTTAAGGCAACCCAGACTGCACTTGCGGATGTGACGGGTGACGGAGTACCGGAGCTCTTTTTTGTATCACAGAGAAGTGATGCTTATAATCCGCATTTTCTTTCGGTTGATCTGCACGTTTACGGAATCCGAAAGGAAGGCGGCACATATAGTGCACAGGAAATATACAGTTATCCGAGGCTTTACCGCGAGACCGTAGATGATACATTGCAATACAGTTTATTTACGGCTAAGAATACGGATGGCTTTTATCTCTGTATCAGAACCGGAAGTGAAGTGTATCATGAAAACTGGTATCATATAGCGGATGATGGCGCAGGTATGAGCGCACATTCGGTAAGTGCGGAAGACATCGCCAAAGCCGGTGGTGTTGACAGGGTTCTCATGGGACAGCTCAACCTGGCGGAATACGGTTTTTCCGGATATCATATCATCACCCGAAGCTACGATGATCTTACCGGATATCTTGAAAATGAGATAAAGAGACTAAATTCCGAAGAGGTCAGACGCGAAAAGCTTCGTGCCGAGGAAATAATTAAAAAATGGAAGTATTATTACAAGGCAATACTCAGAACACTTAACATTACCAAGAAAATGAAGACTAACGCTCCTCAGACGGGAAGCGTTTACAGCAGCTTCAGAGGCTATCAGATGGGGGACCTTGACGGCGACGGAATTCCGGAGCTTATCATTGATATGTATGCCCAAAATGTAAAGAGCGCAGGATGCTTTGTATTTTCCTATAAAGAAGGAAAGAAGGTCAGCGACACATTGGATGTGTCAGAAGAGATTGAAGCATATATGATCCACGATGTAAGGCTTAATGTGATCTTCAGAAGCCCTGAGACCGGAAAAGGACTCATTTATGATGATATAGATTTTTATAATGAAAAAACACATGAGGTTAGGGTGACGCTTTCAAACGGAGAGCTTAACTATGAGGAATTGAATGAATACCCGGATGGAAAAGGTGCATCCGAAAAGACTGAAAACTCCGGTACAATAGAGGTTTTTGAAATAAACAACTTGAACGGGATCGATGAGTACGGAAGTGTGAAGTAGAGATGAGGAAGATGGATTAATGTTAAAAATTATTTTCGGAAACGCAGAAAACTCAATATATCATCATCAGCCCGTTTCTCGGCGCGATATCCGTCAGACATACAATTCTTTTTACAGGTTGTATGAGGTGAATCAAAAAATAAGATAAATGAAAACTATCGCGGCCGATTGGCAGTGCAAAAGGAGCCGGAAAGGCAATAAAATAGACACTAAAGGAGAATCGAAAAAATGTTTTGTAATGTTTGCGGATCACCTATAAATGAGGGACAGGAGTACTGCCCGGTGTGCGGATGCAAGATTATGCAGAGTAACGCAGGTGCACAGGAAAACGCAGGAGCTCAGGAAAACGCAGGTGCACAGGAAAACGCAGGAGCTCAGGAAAACGCAGGTGCACAGGAAAACGCAGGAGCTCAGGAAAATGCAGGTGTGCAGGAATACTCAAATTCTCATAAAAATTCCGGTACGCATGTTAATGATATTCTAAGGAACGAAAGTCCTGAAGAGTATGACAGAACAACGGCTGATTTTTCAGGTATGCATAATAATAGTGCGGTACAGCCCACCGGTCAGCCTACAGGACCAAACTATAGCCGGCCCGCAGGATCAACCTACGGCCAGCCCGCAGAACAGAATATAGGACAACAGAGCTACAGCCAGCCCGCAGATCAAAACATAGGACAAAAGAACTACGGCCAGCCCGAACCTCCCAAGAAGAAGGGACTCGGTACGGGGGCGATTATCGCAATCGTTGCGGGGGCGTGCCTGTTTGGACTTATAATCCTGGCGGTCATCGGTATTTTTGTGATCAGAGGTGTAAAAAAGAATCAAAACCAGACGACGGAAGTATTTATAGAGGATTCCACAGGTGATGTGGAGGAGACGACGGAAGGGACGGTTTCCGAGACGGAAGAAACCACTTCCGAAGCAACGACTGAGACGACTACGGAAAAAACCACTGAGACTACGACTGAGGCGCCGGATCCGACGGAGGAAGCAAAGAAGGCCGCTTATCCCGAATATCTTGAGATACTCAGAAATAATGAGAATAGCATATTATATGTTGCAAACCAGGAGCATACACCCTTTGATACATCACAGACAGCACTTTATGATGTGACCGGAGACGGCGTTCCCGAGCTATTCTTTATCAGCCAGGGCGAGGGCGGGATGTCCGGATTTGTCAGAGCATTTATTCATGTATATTCATATGTGGATGGCGGAGTAAAGGAAATGATAGTTCCTATAATGGTATTTCAGAATGAGGCTGCCGGCTCAAACAGATTCAACATTTTTGTAAATACTAAAAAAGACGGACTATATATCTGCCTCGGAAGTGGAGATGAAACATACGGATATGACTTTTATCATGTCGTTCCTGATGGAAACAGCTTTAAGTATGCTGAGGATATTGCGCAGCATCAAGATTTTGACAATGATTACAATATGTACGACAGATACTATTATGATGAAAATGTTGTGATTTCAAACTCCGGATATCCTACCGGTGAAAACAAAGTAGAAATTGACGAAGCAACTTTTAAAGAAAAGATAGGGGATGTTGCCGACGGAGCAAAGGTAAGATTGTTTGCTAACTGTGATATTTCAGAATTCGGCTTTTCGGATATGGAGGATGTACATAAGGGCTATGAGGATATGCTGGTATACCTTCAGGCTGAGATAAGTGCACTTGGCGGAACTGAAGGCGGGAGCGTTGAAGATACAACTGAGTCAGGTTCTACTCAGGAGGATTGGAAGAGCTACTATAAGCAGCTGATCGGTCAGATCCATAACGGAGTACAGATAAATTCTGCGTATGGCAGCGGAACCTTTATGCCGACAAATGACGGTTATCAGATAGCCGATATGGATGGTGACGGAGTGCCTGAGATTATCATAGATATGTTTGATCAGGGAGCTTATTCTTCAAGTACATTTATCTTTTCATATAAAGCCGGAATGAAATTTTCAAATGTTAGCGATGCTGTGACGGCATCATACGGGCATGATCAAAGAGCTGCTCTGGTATTCAGCAAGGCAGCAGACGGAAACGGTCTTTTGCTTGATATCTTTGATTTCGGAACCGGAATATTTTATGTCAATAGGGTTACACTGGTAGGAAATGATGTCAAATGTGATGAAATCGGAAGCTACCAGATGGGATCGGACAGACCAGCAGACTTAGTGGGTGAGATTGAGATGCCCATATACAAGTTTGATGATGCAGGCGGCATCGACAATTATCAGCCATAGACGCAGGATAATGAGAGTGTAATAGTTTGTTTGTACCATAAGTATTTATGGTGATGAGTATTTGCTTTATGCTCCGGATCGATTTGGCCTGAAATCCGCAAGCGAGTATTTGACAGTGCGTACATAAATCAGTTATAATCATAACTCAGTATAAAAAAATGAGTTATACTTTGATATTATTTTTCTGAAAGAAATAGTATAGTCAGAGCGTTATTTCAACTGTTATATCGGTAACAGGTGTGACTTAGAAAGGAAAAAATGCTTCATAATAATAATAATGTGGGCTGGGTCAAGCATTTGGATTTTATAATCCTGGATGTCATAAGTGTGGAGCTGGCTTACTTTTTGGCTTATCTTACGAGACACGGACTTGCAATGAGATTCCCGGAGATCCTTCAGAGCGGTGCTATCGTACTTGTATTTGTTGTAATCCTAATGTCCATATTCACGGAAAATCATAAGAATATCCTTAAAAGAGGACTTTTCCAGGAACTGAAATCGGCGACTTATCTTTCTCTTTCGAGCTTTTCGCTTTTGATACTTTACATAGTTTTCATGCATGAAGGTTCATCTGTGTCGCGTATAACTATGATACTTTGGTTTCCATATTCGATTATCATTATGATGACTGTAAGGACACTTTGGAAAAGTTATCTGAAGAACAGGAAGGTAGGAACTCAAGAAAAAAACAGGGTGCTTCTTATATCGGACAAGAAGCATGCAAGGAAAATAATCGAGAATATGAAGACTCGTTCCTACGGAACCAATGATATAATCGGATTGGTGCTTGCTGATAGCGACAATAAGGTGGGAAGAAGCGTTGACGGAGTAGAAATTGTAGCTACGCTGGAGGATAGTGTAGCGTATCTTCAGGATAAATGGTGCGACGGAGTTCTCATTTCCGTGGATGATGATATAGAGATTCCTTACAAGATCAAAGAGAAATATCTTCTGATGGGGCTGACTGTAAAACAGACGATCAATATTTCCCAAGAATCTGATTTTGAGAAGAGGATTGAGAGAAACAAGGGATATCTGCTCATGTGCGAAAGTATGAGAACCTTCACTGCAAAGCAGATGTTTTTCAAGAGGTTTATGGATATTCTCGGAGGGCTGGTCGGTTCAATAATAACCGTGTTTCTGATAATCATTTTCGGCCCCATTATATTTTTCAGTGACCCGGGACCTATATTTTTCCTGCAGGATAGAATCGGTCGTAACGGCCGTACATTTAAAATGATAAAATTCCGCTCCATGTATAAGGATGCCGAAGCAAGAAAAAAGGAACTGATGGCTCGTAATGAACTGGATTCCAACCTTATGTTCAAGATGGAGAATGATCCGAGGATCATAGGCAGCGGACCGGACGGAACGAAGCATGGCGTGGGATGGTTTATCAGAACCTACAGCATAGACGAATTCCCGCAGTTCTTCAATGTCCTTATAGGACAGATGAGCCTGGTTGGGACCAGACCACCCACAGTGGACGAGTGGGAGAATTACGATATCCATCACAGAGCGAGAATGTATATGAAGCCCGGCATCACCGGAATGTGGCAGGTTAGCGGCAGAAGTAACATTACCGACTTCGAAGAGGTTGTCAGGATGGACACGGAGTATATCAATAAATGGAGCGTAGCGCTTGATATAAAGATTTTGTTTAAAACATTTAAGGCCGTGCTTACTAAGAGTGGGGCGAAATAGGAATAATAATAGACCGGTGATAGAGAGATAAGACTTAATTCTGCAAGCACTGTAGAATTAAGTCTTTTTATCACTATGAATATACCAACGGGAGATTGGCGAAAAAGCAAGTTATGAATGATTTAGGTAATATATTAAAAAACAGAATAACAGAGCTTGCAGAGAAATCATATAGCGAGAATCGATATATGTTTACAGACTTTCTTGATATGTCACAGCTTTCTTTATTTTACGCTGCTCAGAAGGAAGTGAAGTATGCCGGAATCCTCGTGTGGGGTGGGGCAAGGAACTGCGAAAGATGTATGGTCAGATTCGGGTCTCCGGAGAATTTTGGATATGATGAGCCGTTTCCTATTACATTAATTCACTGCTCGCCGGTTCAGAAGAAGTTTTCCGATACACTGACTCATCGGGATTTTCTCGGCTCTGTAATGGGCCTCGGCATCGAGAGAAATAAGATTGGAGATATAATCGTAAGAGAAAATGAGGGTTATATCTTCACTGTAAGCAGTATAAGTGAATACATAAAAGAAAATCTGGGCAAGGTGAGGCATACCACAGTCAGCGTCGATATATGTGATGAGATTCCTGAAGCAATAGAGCCGGTATTTAGTGAGCAGAGTATCATAGTCAGCAGTAACAGACTTGATGCAATCCTTGCCGGAGTGTATAAGCTTTCCAGGGACCGGGCGGTTCGTTACATTTCCGAAGGAAAGGTGTTTGTTTCGGGACGGCAGATGACGGAAAATTCCAAGCAGCTAAAACCCGGAAATACGGTTTCAGTCAGAGGAAAGGGTAAATTCATTTTCGAGGGTGAAGGCGGCGCGACCAGAAAAGATAAGCTTTATATCAATGTAAAACTGTATGTGTGATATTGATATGGAAGTAGCGTTATCTAAGATGTTGGCAGCTTCGGACGAGTTGTGCCGGTTTATGGAAATTCCGTGATCAGCTCTGATGCTGTCGTATGCGATAGGGCTTTGATCGGAAGCATAGTTACTGCTGGAACCTGGGCGAGAATTGAGGAAGACGAGAGATTTGAAAGCGTTCTGCAGTAGCAGGATGCTTTTTTCTTTGGATTTGAAGATTTTATCCGGTTTGCATATTTTGTTTGCTCTTTTTTCGTAAATTCGGTACTATATAAGTGTTTCCGTGATTTCGGAAATTGCGATTCCAATGGAGCAATATAGAGGAGAAGGGGAAATTATGAGAAGTAAAAAACGCATTTTAATGAAAACGGCTGCAGGCACATTGGCAGGACTTATTGTTCTTTCAGGTGTCGGACAGATTAGCGGCAATGTAAAAGGTGCTGAAAAGCCGGAAGAAGCCGAGGTGCTTTTTAAAGGCGACTGGCCTGAGCCGGTTGAAAGAGAAAAAGAAGATGGTGGTACAAACGGAGAAGTGACATGGGCTGTATATACCAATTATTATGCGCCCGAAGAACATTTACTTCCGACTGTTGAACTGGAGGCGACCGTAAATGGTGATCTTTCTTATGTGCCGAGCGAATATACACCATGGCCCTGGTGCATTGCATGGGCTAATTCGATTAATATAGCCACGGTGAGCGGTAATGGTCTTACAGACGCCAATTCTATGTTCTATAATTGCGCTTCTTTGGTCGATCTTGATATCAGCGGCCTTGATACAAATAATGTTACTGATATGGGAAGTATGTTCTATGGCTGTAAAGAACTGAAAAGTCTTGATTTAAGTAATTTTTATACAGATGAAGTAGAAAATATGAGCTATATGTTTGCTGACTCGAGTTCTTTGGAAGAGCTGGTTATTTCCGGGTTTAACACGGAAAAAGTAACAAATATGAACAATATGTTTTCGGATTGTACCGGCTTGAAGAAGCTCGATCTTAGCTCATTTGATACAAAACATGTTGAAGGAATGGAATGTATGTTTGATGGCTGCAATTCTCTTGAAACACTGAACACGAGCAGCTTTGAAACGGACAGTCTTAAAAATATGAATTATATGTTCAGAGACTGCGAGGCATTGAAAAAAATTGACCTCTCAGGCTTTAATACAAGTAAGGTTGAAGAGCTGATAAGTGTGTTTGAAAACTGTGAGAGCCTTACAAAGCTTGATCTCAGCAGCTTCGATACTGCTAATGTAAAAATATTGCAGGAAATGTGCGTCGGATGCTCAAGCCTTGAAAGTCTTGATCTCAGCAGCTTTGATCTGACATCGCTTAAGGAATGGTATTCGGTTTCCGGAGTATTATCCGGATGCTATAATCTGAAGGTTGTGAAAACTCCGAAGGTGCTGAGCGAAAACTATAAAATTGATCTTCCTTTGGATGAAGAAGAAACTCAGTATATGAATACATCCGGAAAATTAAGAAATCAGATTGTTGACGCTTCGGATGTATATACAAAATACGAGTATCCCGTTAAATCGGTGAAATTTGACAAAACTAAACTTAATATGACTGTAGGTGAATCGGCAAAATTAAAGATACTTTTCAATCCGGAAAATGCTTCAATAAAAACAGTAACATGGAAGAGCAATAATTCCAATGTTGCTACTGTAGATGGTAAAGGTAATATAAAAGCTGTAGGAGTAGGAGGAGCAGAAATAACCGTTACAACACTTGACGGTTCCAAGACTGCAATATGTACGGTGACAGTTAAAGAGAAAAAGCCGGATCCTAAACCTGAAGTCACAATTGATATGTTCAGAATGTATAATCCCAATTCAGGTGAGCATTTCTACACGGCATCTGCTGTCGAAAAGGATACACTTATTAAAGCAGGCTGGAATTATGAGGGCCTCGCATGGAAGGCTCCGGAAAAATCCGGTGCGCCTGTTTACAGATTATATAATCCCAACGCCGGAGATCATCACTATACGATGAGCGTCGAAGAGAAGGAAACGCTTGAAAAGGCAGGCTGGAATTATGAAGGAATCGGATGGTATTCAGACGAAAAGAAAGCCGTTCCGCTCCTCAGATTATATAATCCGAACGCAATATCCGGATCGCACCACTACACCGTCAGCGAAGCGGAAAAGGATACGCTTGTAAAAGCCGGCTGGAAAGACGAAGGTGTTGCTTGGTATGGAAAGTAACAAGGAGGGGCCCGCGTAGCGGGAAGTTTCCTTGTTACATACCGGAGCGCATCGCACGATACCGAAGTGCGATTTTGCATGCGCGTAGGTCCCGTCGACTCCGGGATACAGTGACAGGGTTGGATGAAATCGCCGGTCCGAGCGAAGCGAGGATTCGGGACGCGAAGCAAACTATATTTCATTTAATGGGGGTTTAAAATGTTTAAGAACAAGAGAAGATTGATAGGCTGCATAGTCACTCTAATTCTGCTGATCGGAATGCTTTCAATCACGGTTTTTGCCGAAGACACAGAAGAGGCTGTTGAAGTTACATCGCGTTTCTACCAGACCTTCTGGTCGCTGCTTCCTCCGATCATTGCCATTGCGCTGGCGCTGATCACCAAGGAGGTTTACAGCTCGCTGTTTTTCGGTATCATAGTCGGCGGACTTCTGTATTCGAATTTCAAGCT
Source organism: uncultured Lachnospiraceae bacterium (assembly GCA_902772925.1). Taxonomy (GTDB): domain Bacteria; phylum Bacillota; class Clostridia; order Lachnospirales; family Lachnospiraceae; genus Eubacterium_Q. The sequence goes on along the minus strand of CACYCJ010000319.1, from coordinate 38 downwards.
GGAAGGAACATTAACCCATGCATTTAATGATGGTATCG
>CACYCJ010000318.1 GCA_902772925.1 uncultured Lachnospiraceae bacterium | reverse complement strand
CACCAACTTTTTCAAGTTTTGAAAGTGACAGAGTGATTATCTCATGGCAGAGATGCCGTATCACGGCACCGACTATTTACCGTTTACTCTATAACGGTTGAAAATATGATTTTTGTTTGGGTAACAACAAATGTCAGCATCCAAAACATAAATGATGCAAGTAATGATAGCACTATGTTAAGAAAAATTGTCCAAAACGACATGGTCCCGTCTCCTATATAACAATTAATCGAACCAGATAATTATTAGCATGAAATGTACCAAAGTATTTACTACAAAAAGAAATAAATCTTCATGTAGTAGAAACTACTTTCTACATTTCAAGTAACCCATACCGCACTGCATAGCGATAACAGATTACTACAGGACACAATGAACTGTTCAAAAATAGGGGGCTTCTTTCCGATGCATCTATAATGGTGCTTGTATCCATAGGAGAAGTATTATGATGTAAGTTGTCTTTATAAAAGGACTTGCTGTGTTTGTTGAAAAAAGAAGAGACTTCTTAAGTGAAAAGATAAACTCGTTTTCCGAATGACTCTAAATTCGCAACCAGTCCATCCCTCTAGTTCAATAGTTGGATAATTATTGCAACAATGAAAAAAGCGCATGAGAGATATAAAGAAACTCTCCTCGAGGGATGAACAAGTAGTATTAATTACCCCAGATAATATCTTCTTAAATCAAAAGCTGTAAACTTTCTTAACACAATGAGAATATATTGTTAAGCTATAGATCTAATGAAATAGAATTAATTATAATGTCTTACTCCAATAACACGAACAGGAATATCAAAACCCAGCTCTCGAGCTGCAATTATTCTATGTCTCCCATCACCCTCAAAAGAATAATAGCCATTATTCTTCTCAACACGGGGCATATTCCTTGGATCAAAGTATAATGTCGCACAAGTACCTAATATAGGATCTTGTTTAATTTCGTCTAAAGATTGGCCTCTGGCGAGTGCCTCTTTGACTGCAGGAATTTGCGAAGCAGTCTCAATAAAAAAATCCTTACTGGAAGAATGCATTCCCCAGAAAACGTTTGGGTCTTGAACTTCTGTATCACCTAGATGGATTCCTTCAATCTGTGATGGTGCAACTATTTCAGTTACATAACTATCACTTAATGACTCATATGAGGATTCTTCTGATCTGTAATAATCAGAAATGAACTTTTCATAATTATCACCTTTTATTAAGGAATCTCCATTCTGGAGTTTACCTGTTGCCATTCCATCAAATGTTGAGGCGTCCCCCGTAGAAACCGCCGACGCCTCATTACCCCCACTTATTCCCCCTCTATTAGAACTTCCTCCAACTACATGATTTTCCGTAAAACGGTTATTTGTAATTACATCATTATATGCATCTGCAATCTCCTCTAGTAATTCAGCCACCTGGTTGACAGCATTACTCACTTGCGAAATATGGAACATAATTTGTTCCAACGCCCCATCAAGTGACTCTTTATGCGGTCCTAATGTTCCCATATATTGATCAGAAATAGTCTGAAGTCTTTTTGTCAATGATATGATTTCATTAACCGAAAACTGTAAAGATCTTGCCTCAATTCTAAAGGCATTTACCCCCTGTTCATTTACACATATATGCATCGCGTCATATCCTATTCTTACAGAGAATCAACTCAACAACTTTTTTCAAGATACTCAAAATAATCCTTCCCTATTGAATAATAGGCATCTCTTAATGCTGATTTCGGTACTAGAAGGTGAAAGCTATCAACTAGTTCATGTATTATGCTCACCTTTTCTATGGAAAGAGAAGTGTCATAAGCGAACTGTAGAAATTTCTCATAAGCATCTCTGTATTTATTTTCAACTTCAAGCGCTACTGAACCAGTTATAGATGGTTCTACAATCGCATTGCTTCCCTGCCCATATACGATGTCTCCTATTTGTAGTCTTGGTTCTTCTATTTTAATCTGATGAGACTGTACATCATATACAATCACATTCCAGATTTTTTCCACCTTGTAGCTCGTCCTAGAGTTTGGAATCGTTGAATAAGTAAAAACCAATTCACATGATCTTGTGCGCATGGGTAATGATAAAGCTACTTCTGTTGAAATATCATTTGCCAATTTACTTAATTCAGTATATATAGACATAATTCCTACCAAATAATCTGACTCGTGACAACTGCGGATCCTTGCTTTAATCCTAGTTCTCTTCCTCTTCTTCTAAACGCTTCTTCGAGAATTCGTGCTGTAACCCTCACACAACATTCTTTTGTCGAATGTCCATTAGAATCGATTACGTAAAAACCTTCGATTTTTCCTGTTAATCCATCTCTAATTACGCTCTCTAAAACAAGAGCATGTCCATCTGCATTTCCAGGTAGATAGGGTCCATACCAATCTTCATTATATGTTTGTGCACCTACTGCAATTATAACACCATAACCAGACTCAACTTTCTCAGCCAAATCGTATATTGATGTATCGTTTTCTTCATGAGCATCAATTCCAGCACCTCTTAGTATTTCACACCGCTGGCTTGATGAGGTACCACCTCTGTTTGAAGGGCTCACATCTCTGCGGTTTGAGCAGAGACTGTTTTGTGTTGCATACATGATTACCTGCTTTTCAGATGTATTCCCACCTGCCTTATTAATAATTGTCGCACAAGCACAACATCCACAGGTCCCAGTAATTCCATTTCCATTTCCATCATCTGGAAAAGCCGAGCCCTGATTACATATTCTGCTCGAATTATCTTCATCTGGACTATCGAAGATCGTACAAGGCTTCCCATCTATTACAATTTTCTTTTTACCCTGCTGCGTAGATGAGAGTGGTACGAATTTCTCACCTCCAAACAATTTATTCCTGTCCCTATCATTTTCTGATGATTGATTTTCAATTGTTTCATTAGTGCCAGCTTTATCTGCGGAATAGATTCCGGCCGCGACGCTGGATGTGCCAGATCCGGCGCCACTGGCAGCGGCGGAATCATTTATTTTCCCCCCGACCCCTGGAATCTGTTGTTATCAATTACGTCTTGATATGCCTCTGCAACATCTGTCAGTTTTTCTGATACACTGTTTGCCGGTTCTGCAGCCTGATTAAGGCTACTGCCAATATCCTCCAGCGCTGAGTTTAATGACTCTTTATGAGGTCCTATATTCTCATGCTCATCTGCTGCAGATTGAAGGCCTGAAATTAGATTATTCATTTCTTCAATTGCTTCAGAAATTGCCTGAGCCATAGAGTTCAATGCCTGAACGCCTTCTTCATTACAAGCATATTTCATAATTACACCTCCTTATCTCAGTCGTCAAAATTCGCTTTCGCAGCTGCAGCTTTAATGTCTTCTAACTCCTGTTGAAGTGCAGCTATAATACTCTGAATATCTTCAAATCTTGCGCGAATATCCCCAACACACTTTTGAATCTTAGCGTTGGCACCAGCTGCTGCAGGATCATCCTCAGTATTGTCAACGCAGTCTTCCCCCGCTGCTTGCATCACATCACACTGCTCACCTGCTTCGGTTAAAAAGGTCTGAAGTTCATTTATCATCTCTTCGTAGCTTTGTTCATCAGCAAAATCCATTAACTTTCCCTCCTCTTTCTTAATCAAAAAAATAGTTATTTTACCATTACCAAAAAGCTAATGCGGCAACCACCGATGTATAGCGTCCCTCCATGACAGTTGCTTCCGCAGACTTGCTCTTTATCTCTTTGCATGAGATTCTATGATTACTCATCGATT
>CACYCJ010000317.1 GCA_902772925.1 uncultured Lachnospiraceae bacterium | reverse complement strand
CCGAGTCCCGTTCCCTCGATATGCTTGTTGCTTTCCTCATCCACACGCTTAAATGCGGTAAAGAGATACGGGATATCCTCCTTCTTGATACCCATTCCGGTATCCTCGACGGTATAGATCATATTGCAATAGCCGTTATCACCCTTTTCGCATTCGACTGTCAGCGAAACAGAGCCCTGCTTCGTATATTTAAATGCATTATTCAGGATATTAAGAAGGACCTGCTTTATCCTTACCTCATCGCCCCGAAGCTCTGCGGGAATATCCGGAGCAACGCTGACCTTAAATTCAAGTCCCTTTTCCTTTGCCTTCAGCCACAGCATTCCCACTATATCCGAAAGCATATTTCCCATGTCATAGGGTTCCACGAGAATGTGCATATCGCCGGACTGGAATTTCGACATATCGAGAATGTCATTAATGGTATTCAGCAGCATTTTACCTGCCGAACGGATATTCGCGGCATCCTCCGCAATCTCGTCACTTATATCCTCACGGAGTATCATTTCATTGAGACCGATAATGGTATTTATCGGTGTTCTTATCTCATGGCTCATGCTTGAGAAGAAACGGTTCTGAGATGCATTCAGCGCCTCAATCTCCATCTTCTGCTTGATTGCCCTCTCGTTCTCTATATCAAACAACCGCTTCTCGAGATTGATCATAACGGCGATCGCCGCTCCGACAAGCACCGATGCGGAAAGTGAATAAATGAACGCTATCAGGCTGTCATATGTCGGTATCAGCTCCGGGAATATAAATGCGACAATATAGCAGGCTGCTGCTGTAAGTATCTCAAGAGCGTAAAATACGGGCTTCAGCTTTCCGCTTAAGCATATGCTTATAAGCAGCATATTGAAAACAAACCACACGGGTGCAACGCCGTTTATACCTCCGCTGTAAACGAAGGTTACGGGGAAATAAACAAAGCACATGAGAAGCGGAACAACAATCTGTCCTACCTTCAGCTTTTTGCTCTTAACGGATATAACTGCCACCGTAAGTATAACTGCCATGAACGCTAAGGTGGAAAGACCGATAAGCCACATGCTTCTCGCAAACATTATAATGAGAGTCGTTGAACCGAGCACAAAAAGAACAATAAATATGTTTATAACAAACAGCTTTTCGTCAAGACTTATGGACTCATCCTTCATATATGATCTGACTTTTTTAAGATTCATCATCCGACTCCTCCGACAGCGGTTCAAACTCCAAAACATCCTCCTCGGGTTCTGCTTTCCTTTGCTCTTCGCCCGAAGGTTCAAATTCAAGTACCTCATCATCATCACTGTCTTCGACAGTTACGCCCAGAAGCTCAAATATTCCGCTTCTTATATTTTTACAGGATTCTACGATATCCTCATGATGCTCCTTTATAAATTCCGAATCACCGTCATGTGCGGCCTTTTCCATATTCAGAGCCTTTTCGGATAGAATGTCATTTCCTATCATCTTCGATGTACTCTTAAGAGCATGGACTATAATCTCATAATCGGCCCAGTTTTCCTTACCGTAGAAAATTATCAGCTTATCGATCTTCTCCTTCATATCTCCCGAATATTGAAGTAAAAGATCCCTGTAGAATTCTTCATCTCCGGCACTGTATTCCATTCCCTTATCTACATCGATATCTATCTTCAGAAACTCTTCCGCCTTATCGTATATGCCCTCCGCTTTCTTTTCCGATGCAGTGCTTCCTTCCGATGAACCGTTCTCTTCAAACTGCTTCGAACCTGCCGAAGCATCTATTCCAACCGAGCTTTCCCGGTTTGCGGGGCTACCGGTATCAGCAGCTTTATCGGAAATATCGGTTACATCCGGTTCAACCTCTTCCTCATATGAGATGAGGCCGTCCGGGATCAGCTTTTTAAGCACTCTTTCCATTTCTTCTATGTCTATGGGCTTGCTGACAAAACCGTCAAAGCCCTCGGACATAAACATCTGTCTGGCCGAGCTCATCGCATTTGCGGTAAGTGCAACACAGGGAACATCCGTGCAGATACCCTTGGTGTCATGCCTTATCCTCTTCATCGCCTCAACGCCGTCCATACCGCTCATCATGTGATCCATAAAGATGATATCATAACGCTGATTGCGGCACATCTCGATTGACTCCGCTCCCGATGCCGCGGTAGAAACGACCATTCCGTATCTCTTAAATATGCTCTTGGCAACGACTAAATTCATGGGCTCATCATCTACTACAAGAGCTGTAACTCCATCCAGTCTCATATGCACATTTCCGTTTTTAACTTCCATCCTGTTGCTTCCGAGCAGCTTGGCTATGGTAAATGAGTACACCGGCTTTTCAGCTATTTTTGCATGGGAGGACTGAGGCAGTGTAAAGCTTCTTCCGGCCATTACGACGACAACCATCTTACGGGCAAGCTTTTCCATAAGATTTTTATTTTCAATATATTCGCTTTCTCCGACAAAAAGATGTGTAAGATCATCCGACATTCTTTCCAGCGTCTGCACATCGGTAGCTCTGTGCATGGTCACGCGAAGTCCCCTGGCAATGTTTACAGCCTGGCTGTTATAGAAATCTCTTACCTTAGGAACCTTGAACTTGTTTACCTCAAGCAGTAAGCCGGCGCGAATCTCGGAATTTCTCTCGACTGCCATGCAGGGAGTATCATCCACCACAGTCTGAGGAATGCTGACTCTGACCTTGGTACCTTCTCCGACGGTACTCGTTATATTCATAAAGCCGCCAAGCAATGTGACAAATCCGTAAACTATCCCGAGTCCGAGTCCCAGTCCGTTTGTAGCTCTCGAACGCCCCGAATCGGACTGATAATATCTTTCATATACCTTTTCAAGCTCCTCGCTTGTCATTCCGATACCTGTATCGGTAACCTCGAGAATGAGGTTGACGCCGTATTCTCTTTTCTCGGAAACAAGCCTCACATATACGCCGCCCTCCTCAGTATACTTGATACCGTTGGATATAAGCGCCTTGATAATCCTTTTCAGCTTTGTAACATCGGAATTCATCATCGAGGGGATTTCCGGAGATACATCAAGCACAAGCTCCAGATTTTCCGGCATCATTTCCTTCAGCTCGACCACGAGATCGTTCACCATGGAGGACAGCATATAATCCTCCGTATTAACGACAGCGCTTCCCCTGTCGATTTCGGAATAATCAAGTATATCCCCTATCTGATCGGCGATCCTCCGGCCTGCGGAATGTATCTCTGTCATATCCTTCTTGATCTCGGGACTGGTTTCTTTGTCTATACAGATATTTGAAAGTCCGATAATGGCATTTACGGGAGTTCTGAGCTCGTGAGACACATTTGCAAGGAAATCATTCAGACGGACACTTGCCTCGCTGAGCTCTCTTATCTCGGCTTCCGATGATCTGACAACCGTATACCATTTATCTATTGTAGTTCTGGAAATGATCCCGAGAAGAGTGACAACCGCATAATTCATCGTAATGCGGCATATAAGAAGCACGTCAAAAACCTGACCGTTTATGGCTGCAAGAGCCAGATCATAGGTCATGGTTATATAAAATGTGATCTGACATATCGTGATCAGATTTCTGTCACCGGCCATGGTGAAGAGCATGATTATCGCGGTCATTACTATGCCGAGATCATATGTGCTCGTCGGATGTGTTCCGTAGATAAAATATGTGACCATCATGAAACCGCAGATAAAGTACAGTCTGCGGTGCGGATCCGGAAAACCCTTAAAGTGCATTCCCCAGCTTGCGCCAAGTCCTACGAGAATGGGCAGCAGGATCCATTTCTCCCATCCGAGAAGAAATGTGATAGTTATATGCATGCACACAAGGATGGTATATCCT
>CACYCJ010000316.1 GCA_902772925.1 uncultured Lachnospiraceae bacterium | reverse complement strand
GAAAGGATAAAAAAGGATATTGCCAAATTGATAAATGAGGCCGAGGAAGCGGAAGAAAAGCAGGAAAGCTTAAGAGACGAGTACTCAAAGACAGAACGTAGGATAGATGATCTTAAGCGGGAGTCGGAGAATATCCGTAAACGTCTTGATATATACAGGATATACAGCGACAGGTCAGATACGGTTGAACTAAGCGATAAGGACAGAAAGAGGATAGACAACTATGAGGCCGAATACAGGGCTCTTACGGAGGAGATAGGAAAAGATATAGAGAATCTCGAAAAGGATCTCGAGAAGCAGGCCGAAAGGTGTCAGGGAGCCAAAAAGGAATATGACAAAAAGAGGAAAAAGCTTGAAAAGGAGTATGACAGGACTTCGGAAGAGCTTGAAGAAGCACTCGATGCGATAAGATATGACGAGGATAAAGAGAGTGAAGCCGAGCAGGCTGAAAAGAAGCTCAGAGATAAGGAATCCGATTTTAAGGATAGTATGTCGGAGCTGAAGACATCCATTATGCTTAAAGGCAAGGATATTGAAAATGCACTGGCGGAAATGGAAAAGGAATGTGCGAAGACAGAGCCTGTACCGGATGAGGACATAGTTCCGAGGAATTATGAGGAAGAGATAAAACAGCTAATATATGATATAGGTAAATTGCGTGAGCTTGCAGAGAAGTTCAAGGAGAGGGAACAGATTTACGCTGCTGTTTTATCCGGACTTGCCGAATATGATCATTTTGAAAATACTGAAGGCTTTACCTATGACGGCAACATAGATTATATGAGCAAGGAACAGCTTGACAGAGAGAAAGGGGCATATATAAGGGATCTGAATGCATCCAGGGATAAGCTCAAGGACTATAAAGAGCAGCTTGAAAAATGTATAAGAACCGTAATGGAAAAGGAAGAGCTTCGGGATGATTACTACAGAAAGCCTCTTCTTTCCATGCTTGAATTGTCCGGAAGACCCGATGAGGTACTAAGACAGATAGATACTACCATAATTGCCTACGACGAGCTTATGAGGAAGATAGAGGTGGACTTAAAGCTGATCGACAAAGAGAGGGCAAGTATAGTCGGAGAGCTTGCGGAGTATATAAAGTCTGTACATACAGAGCTGTCAAAGATAGATAATAACTCTACCATAAAGGTCAGGGACAGAAACCTGAAAATGCTTGATATAAGGATTCCCGACTGGTTATCAAATGAAGAATTGTATAATATACGGCTCAGGGAATTCTTTGATGAGCTTACGCTTCGTGGAGTGGAGGCTTTCAGGAAAGGGGAAAACGCCGCAGAGTATTTCGGAACCAAACTGAACACAAAGACGCTGTATGATACGATAGTGGGGCTTGCAAATGTGCAGATAAAGCTTTATAAGATAGAAGGTCAAAGAGAGTATCCTATATTATGGTCGGAGGTATCAAAGAACTCCGGAGGAGAAGGGTTTGTGTCTACGTTTATCATACTTTCATGTTTGCTTCATTACATAAGAAAGGATGATTCGGATATTTTCGCAGAGAGGAACGAGAGCAAGGTTATGATCATGGATAATCCCTTCGGTATAACTTATTCCGACCATCTGCTGAAACCTATGTGGGAGATGGCCAAGAAGAATAACACGCAGCTTATATGCCTGTCGGGATTGTCCGGTGATTCCATATACAGCAGGTTCAACAATATATATGTATTAAATGGTATTCCCGTAAGCGCGGGAACCGGACGCGAGTATGTGAAAGCCGAACATATACGAGGCTCAGAGCCGGAGAATATCGTGGCGGCACAGATTGAGGTAGCTGAACAGCTGACATTGTTTTAGAGCTTCCGTGACATTATGAATAAAATACGGCTGTCTCGCTAAGTATATAGTGAGACAGCCGTATTTTGATTATCAAAGGTATCGTTGCATCTCGTCAATCATATATTGCACTGTTCCTTTGTCTAACTCGTATAATTCTTCCGAGAACATATTCATCACCTTCTCTGTGCTTTCAGCGAGTTTGTACAGATCATCATAGCATTCCTTAAAGTATGGTTTAGTCTCGATAAGCTTCATAATCCGCTCGGGGGTGTCGAAAGCAAGGAAGAAAAGCCATGCTTCAAGGTCGGTATGTATGTCTTTATTTTCATATATCTGCCTGAAAATGTCAAGCGGGATAAAGTGGAGTGGTTTTTTGTTGTGTAAAGTGATTTTCAGAGGGGTGTATATATGTTATAATTGCTTCATGAAAAAGATTCTTCGTCACTGCGTTCCTCAGAATGACACGGTGAGGGAGTGAATCACTGTCACGAAAGAGACTTAAGGAAAGATTCTTCGTCACTGCGTTCCTCAGAATGACACGGAAAGGCGCGGAAAGGCACGTAATGACGAGGGATAACACGGCGG
>CACYCJ010000315.1 GCA_902772925.1 uncultured Lachnospiraceae bacterium | reverse complement strand
GCCTTGGAGAAGGCGGTGTCGTGGTGCAGAGAAGTTGCAAATCTTGAATTCGATGCAGTAAATGATAATGTCCAGGAGGTGATTGATTATTACGGGAATAATTCCCGGAAAATATCATGTGATATTTACATAGATGATAAGGCGTGTGTGCCGGAAGATTTTTGTGCGCCTTGTGGGAAGTAGCCTTCAAAGGGGGCATTTGTGGATATTTATAAACAGATCGAAAAGTATAATCAGATATATAAGATGTTGAAAACTATAGGATTAAAAAGGAGGAACTAAAATGGGATTAAGACATTATAAATTTCAACCAAATGAGTATGTTCTCGTTATGAAGAACGGTAAGGTTGTAAATAAGGGGATAGGACTGGCTTTTTTCTGTAACACATTAAGTACGGGAATGTCGGTTGTTCCCACGGTATCTTTTGACACATTTTTTGCTTTTGATGATGTGATGACCTCGGATTTTCAGGGAATCAATATTCAGGGTGATATTTCTTATATCATCCGTGACTATGAAAAAGTGGCGGGAATGATTGACTTCTCTTACACGAGTGAGTCGGAGTACGAGAATAAAAAGGCTGAGGCAAAGCAGGTACTGGGTAAGAGGATTACAAATTTGGCAAAGACTTCTGCGTCAAAGTTTGTTAATGCAAGAGATGTAAAGGCTGTGATTCATGCCCAGGAGGAACTTGCAACATTTCTGACCCAGGAAATGACTTCTAATGAAGCAATTAAAGAACTTGGGCTGGAGGTTGTAACCGTATCCATTTTGGCGGTTTCTCCTTCGATGGAAACGAAAAAGGCATTGGAGGCGGCTACCAGAGAACAGATTATGCAACAGCAGGATGATGCGATTTATAAGAGGAGAAATGCCGCAATAGAGCAGGAGAGGATTGTTAAGGAGAACGAGCTGAATACTGAAATAAAAGTCGCTGAGAAAGAGCATGAAAATCAAATGCTAAGACAAAAAAACGCATTGGAAGAAGTGGAGCTTGAAACTAAGGTGACAAAAGAGCGTGCGGATTCAAAAGCCTATGCAAATGAAGTTGTTCTTAAGGCAATGGAATCGGTGGATAAGGAGATTCTTCTTGCTATCCTGTTATCCGGCATGGACAGTAAAACACTTATTGCCAAGGCATTTAACAGCCTTGCTGAAAACACCGACAAGATCGGAAATCTGAACATTTCACCGGATCTTTTGGAAACGCTGACGAGCGTGAAAGCTTGTAACTAATAACACGATTTCGGCGGTTCCCATAAAGGAGCCGCCGGAGAACGGGGGATAAATGGATAGAAATGCGAATAAGATTGTTCTTGTGACGCAGAAGAGCCGTATGCAGGAACTTATGCATAAGTACAATACAAAAGCTCAAGCACAATTTCATATGGAGCATATGGGGGCTGATTTCTCCGATTATGTAGTGGAAGATGAGAATTATCAAAAGTCCCTAGCTATTGTAAAACAGATTGCTGACAAATATGCAAAGGTCACAGTGGTGGACAGGGAATTTGTTCCCAACATGTTATTTGGAAAAGATGATGTTGTTATTGCTGTCGGTAGAGATGGACTGGTTTGCAATACGATGAAGTATCTGAACGGGCAGAAGTTAATCGGAGTTAATCCCGATCCTGCCAGGTGGGATGGGGTACTCCTTCCCTTTGAGGCGGGTGATATGGAGAATACTATTCCCAAAACGATAATGGGGGACTGTGATGTGAAAAACGTTACCATGGCAAAGGCAGTAACAAATGATGGACAGGAGATGCTTGCTGTAAATGATTTTTTTATCGGTCCCAAATCTCATACTTCAGCAAGATATGACCTGACGACAGGGCCTGTTTTCGGCCGTGTTATAACGGAATCTCAGTCTTCGTCAGGCATTATAGTTTCTACCGGAATCGGACAAACTGGATGGTATAAGTCAGTAATGGCACAGGCGAAGGCCGCATGTGGGTTGTTTGGATATGATGTTAGCGGTGATTATGAAAAGATTGGATGAGATGAGAAAAAACTAAGGTTTGTTGTTAGAGAGCCATTCCCTTCCAATACAACAGATGCATCTATTGTCTTCGGAACACTGGAGGAAAGAGATCCGTTCCTGGTATTATCTAAAATGCCTGAAAATGGTGTGATCTTCTCTGAGGGAATGGGGGCAGACGCAATAGAGTTTAATTCTGGGGTGGAAGTAAGTATTGGAGTGTCAGAAACGAAAGGATGTTTGGTTAGGTAGCCGTGGCGGTTTATGTTTGCTTTCAAAGACAGATTTTGTTGAGTGGGATAGAATACAGAAACTAGAGGAACTAAGGGGGGCGGCTGGCCGGATACGAAAAAGAGCTTGAGGAGTACGAGTATAAATAATGAATTTGGAAATAACTAATAGAAACGTTTATGTGGTGTCGGACGTTCATAATGATGCTTCCGGTTTTAAGGAGTTACTGGACAAGATTGCTTTTTCGAAGGATGATCTTTTGATCATAAATGGAGATATATTCGACCGCAGAAACGAGCCTGTAGACCTGTATTTTGAAATCTTAAAACACTCTAATATACAGGTTGTACAGGGGAATCATGATGTATGGCTGGCCAGAGAAATCTTGGAAAAATATGAAAATCGAAAAGTTGGTATGTACATCAGCTATAACTCTCTTCCAATCTTAGAAGAGAGATTGGTTCCTGTAGATCTGGTGAATCTGGCAAATTGGATCAGGGAGCAACCTTATTATATTAATC
>CACYCJ010000314.1 GCA_902772925.1 uncultured Lachnospiraceae bacterium | reverse complement strand
GTGACAGCGGTACGACTGGACTGTATTACAAAAGAATGGTATATTAAATTAGGGGATTTTCAGCATGATAAGGAGGGGTTACTATGATCTTAGGTAAGGATAAATCTCTGCTGGCGGAAAAGGATAATGAGATCGAAAGACTGAAGGAAGAACTGAAGGCCGCAAAAGCAGAGTCGGAAAAAAATAATCGAATTCTTCAATCTATAAATAAAACGGCGAATCTTTCCATGTGGATCGCATATTTTGATGAAAACGGGGAATCTGTCGGGATAAAGTTTTCAAATGAAATGCGAAGAAATCTGGGGTATTCCTCGCATGAGCTTGAGGACAGTATGGATTCCCTGGTAAGACTGATCCATCCGGAGGATGCGGATCGGGTCATGGCTGCATATGAATCGGCAATCGCAAGTCCGAGTGCGACTTACGATGTGACTTACAGGATCCTTGTAAAGGACGGTAATTATCATCTGGGCCATGAAGTGGGAGAATGCATAAGAAGACCGGACGGAACGCCGGAATTCTTTGTGGGAGCATTTTCCGATCTTCAGGAACAAAAAGATACCCGTGATGCCATGGAGATAAATCAAAGACGACAGGATGCCGTTGAGCGTATGATGCTTGAAGGCAGCTGGAGCATAGATCTTACAAAGTATGCGATTGACGATCCTGCCGCAACGATGGTTTATTCGGATCAGTTTAAAAAGATACTCGGCTTTACTCCTCATACATCGGATTTTCCCGATGTTATGCAGTCATGGCTGGTAAGGATTCATCCTGATGATGTAGGACGCGCTTCGGAGGCGATAGCCAGGCAACTGGCGGATACATCCGGAGAAACGGTTTTTGATATGGAATATCGTATCAAGCATAAGAACGGTCATTATATATGGACCCGGGCATCAAGCTATGTGGTGTTTTCGCGTGACAAGGTTCCGCTTATGGCGGCAGGAACCATACTTGATATTTCGGAACAGAAGATCAATAAGGTTCGATTCGAAGAGGAAATGGAACCCAATATAGAGTCACTCAGAAACGGTATTGCCGAGATTGCGGTCAACGTCGAAAAGGCTACTAACCAGATGCAGGATGTTTCAGATAAGCAGGAGGAAGTTATCGTTGCGGCAAATGAGATTGAAAATGCCGTGACATCTTCGATGGAGATAATCGGAAGCATTCACAGCATCGCAAGTCAGACTAACCTGCTATCATTAAATGCGTCGATCGAGGCTGCAAGGGCCGGAGATGCCGGAAGAGGCTTTGCGGTAGTTGCAACCGAGGTGCAGTCGCTTTCCAATTCCACAAAGGAAACAACCGAGCATATATCGGAAAAGCTTACAAATGTAAACGAATCGGTCAAAGGGATCATGACTAAGATAAGAATGATAGGTGACAGCATTTCACAGGAAAAGGAAGAAATGGAGAGCATCAACGCCACGATTGATGAACTTCACGATGCGGCGAACGAAATAGCTCAGATGGCTGAAACACTATATAACTGATCGACGGATATTTAAAGCTGGTTGATTCCGTAGCGGAAATAAACGAATATGATGATCTTACGATGCTCTGCTTGGAATATCGAGGACCGAATCGGGAGAGTCAGGATGGCAAGGAAAGATAAAAAGAAAAAGAACAAAATAATAATAAATAAGGATTTCATTTCACTCGATTTTAAACTCAACATTCTTATTACATCGATCATACTAATAGTATCCTTTGTACTTATAAATATAAGCTACTCTGCTTACTTGAAGATCAATTATGCCCAGATGGAAGAGATACTCGATGATATGACCATTTTTGCGGAGGAAAAGAAAAAGGATATCTTAAGTGAGGCTTCCCGAGCTTATGCTGTGACCAAGATTGACGGCTTTGAAGAAGTACGCGCGGAGGCTGAGAGAAAAGATGACAACAGTATTATCAATGAATGGCTTTTGAACTATATGATCAATTATACAACCAAAGAGATAGTTAAGCGTGAAGATTATGAGGCTTACAGGGACGATTTAAAAAGGGAGGCTGAAAAGATCACATCTGATTTTCAAAAAGCTAACGATTGGATGAAAGAAAAGGATCCTACGTTTTTTGACTACTACGGTTGTGATTTTCCTTTATTTTCACTCACACTCTCACTGCAAAGTGTCGAGGATAAGACTGATGTTGACAGTACAGATGTCTATGTGAAGACAGAAGATGGTTATATGTTACTTGCCAATGTTGAAGCAAATTCAGGAGGGGATGATTATGAAGGCTATATTGTTTACGGTGAATATGTAGAAGAACCGGAAACGATAAAATTCTATAACAGCAGTGAAGAGGAGAAGGCAAAAAAAAGAAATTCGTATATCGGTAAGAATGATGTTGAAACAGAAAATGAAGAGGGCCCTGTTATTTCTCGTGTATCATACTATGAGGAGGATGGAGAGAAGTATTATTTGGTCTATAATTATGATGCGGCTCACGATATGAGAAACAGAAGAAGATTCCTGCTCAGAAATATTTTAATGGCCATCGGTTTGGTTATTACCTCTATTGTGGTAAGCCTCATTATACTTCGCAAGATCATTACCAGACCGCTGGGAATGATGGCGGAAGGTGTTGATAAGTTCCGCCTTACCGATACATCAGATGCTGAAACGGAAAAAGTAGAGGTGCTTAATCTGCCTATTAAATCCAAAGATGAGATCGGGGTTCTTTACAGAAATATTCAATCTATGGAAAAACGAATTATCGATAATTCGATAAGTCTTACCCATATGGCAGCGGAAAAGGAAAGAATAGGAACCGAACTGAATCTGGCCACTAAGATTCAGGCAGACACATTGCCGAGTACATTTCCCGCTTTTCCGGACAGGAAGGATTTTGATATTTATGCAAGCATGGATCCGGCGAAGGAGGTCGGCGGTGATTTCTATGATTATTTTCAGCTTGATGACGATCATTTGGTGCTTGTAATAGCTGATGTTTCGGGAAAAGGCGTGCCGGCGGCACTGTTTATGATGATATCCAAGATACTCATCGAAAATATTGCAAGGATTCAAAGCTCTCCTGCCGAAATATTGAAAAGGGCAAATGAGCAGATAACCGGAAATAATAACGAGGAGATGTTCGTTACGGTATGGCTCGGTATACTGGAGCTTTCCACGGGCAAGCTGACGGCAAGCAATGCGGGTCACGAGTATCCTGTTCAAAAGCATGCAAACGGAAAGTTTGAGCTGATTAAAGATAAGCACGGCTTTGTTCTCGGCGTAATGGAAAATGTCAATTACTCCGAGTATGAGCTTATACTTGAGCCGGGAGATAAGCTGTTTGTCTATACAGACGGAGTTCCGGAGGCTACAAATTCCGAAAAAGAGCTTTACGGAACAAACCGTATGCTGGAAGCGCTAAACAAGTGTGCAGACATAAGTCCGGAGAAGCTTCTCAAATACATACGAAACGATGTTGATAATTTTGTCGGAGAAGCCGAGCAGTTTGATGATCTTACTATGCTTTGCTTAGAATATCACGGACCTGAAAATGAACCTCGGGACGAAAAGAAAGATAACGAAAAGGGAAATAACGAAAAGGAAAATGACGAAAAAGAAAAATGACAAAAAGGAAATAAACGAATCGGAAACAAAGAATAATTCGAGGATAAAAAGAATATTTGAAAATATAAAGAAAAGAACGGAGGGACCGAGAGAATTCATGAAAGCCGGAAGAGCCGGCGGAATGATGATGGAGGTTATTCTTACGGTTCAATTCGGAATATCGATAATTAAGGGCTATACTTATGCTCCGGATATTCTTGCGGTTATTCTTACGGTTATCTTTTTCCTTCTGCTTGCCGAAATTACGGTACTTATCCTGAAGCTTATATTCGGTGGCGCAAAGCGTTCCAAAATATATTTCATCATTGCGATGAGTTTTGTTGCAATCAATAATATCAGCGCAAATCAGGGTAATGCTGTATTCCCGGCTCTTCTTACGAGCTTTGCTCTTACACTTTCGGCAGATGTGCTGGGAAGATGCTTTTTTGCCATGATAAAAACATCTCGTTACAAGCAGGTTTTCGCATATGCTGTTTCCATTCCGGCTTTGCTGTATATGACAGCCTTCGGATATTTTTTCCATTTGGATGTTTTCGGAGAGAGCCGTGTGGAATTTTATAATTCCATAATAGAAGCATTTGAAGAAAAAAGAGAAGATAAGGATATAGCTCCGGGCTTTGATTCATATCTTGATAAAGGAGAATATAAGGTTTCTTCGATTTCCTACGGCCCTGATGCCGAGGATGACATTGTCACGAAGACGCTTGATTATACAGCCTTTGATTCCGTGGAAAACCGGAATCCCTATGAAAAATATGTTGAATATGTCAGTAAATATGATTTTTCAGTGACTCCCGTTAAGGGGCAGATCTGGTACCCTGTGGGCAGAAGTGATTGCCCTGTTTTATTTTTTGTACATGGTAATCATGATTCGGGCACTCCGTCATATCAGGGGTATGATTATCTCGGTGAGTATCTGGCGTCTAACGGCTATGTGGTTGTTTCGGTTGATGAAAATATCATAAACGATCTGGGAGAAGGAAATGATAAAAGAGCCATTCTTCTTCTGGATAATATGAAGGCTGTCCTTGCAGAAAACAGCAGGGAAGGAAGTCTCATTTACGGACTTATAGACGAAGAAAGGATAGCGATAGGCGGACATTCGAGAGGCGGAGAAATGGTTGCTGCGGCATATCTTTTCAATGACTATGATACTTATCCCGAGGACGGAAATATCCGGTTTGATTATCACTTCAATATTTCTTCCATAGTAGCCATTGCTCCCTGTGTGGATCAATATACGCCGGTGCATCGTTCGGTTAAGATATCGGATGTTAATTATCTCCTTATCCACGGTTCAAATGACCAGGATGTAAGTGTGATGATGGGAGAGAAGCAGTATAATAATATATCGTTTTCCAAAGACAGTGATAAGTTTTTCTTTAAGACCTCAGTCTATATCCTCGGGGCAAATCACGGACAGTTCAACAGCCTCTGGGGAAGATATGATATGGGAATAGATAGCATGGACGGTTTTCTGAATACATGCAATTTTCTGGATGAAAATGATCAGAAGCTTTATGCCAAGGCGTATATAAGAACATTTTTGGATGCGACGCTAAAGAATGAGCATACATACGCTACGCTACTGTCAGATGCATCCCGGTATCGCGGATTACTCCCGGAAACGGCACTTATAACGAATTATACCGATTCGGAGCATGAAATCTTAGCTTCATTTGATGATACGACTGATATCGGCAAGGGCGAGAAAAATGTGAAGATAAGCTGCAGCGGAACGGATACATGGACTATAGATCAGTATATCAGAGGAAATGCGGGTGAAAGTGAGGACAGCGTTTTATCCTGCAGTTATTCCGAAGACAGCGAGCCGCGGATAAATGTGAGCTTTCCGGAGATCGATATATCGAACGGCTGCATTTCATTCAGAATGGCGGATATGAGAGAGGGCACGGAAGAGCTTTCGGAAGGACTCGACTACAGCGTGATCCTTACGGATGCATCAGGAAGAACGGTCAGTGTAAAAACACCGGAGCTTGTATTCCATACTCTTGCCGTTCAGCTTTATAAGGATGATGTTTTATTCGGAAGCTACGAGTATAAGCATCAGCTCTGTACCGTAAATGTCACTCCGGATATGTTTGAAGATCCCGAATTCGATTTCGGAAAGGTAACAGCTCTTACGATAACCACACCGGGATCGGAAAACGGACAAGTGATAATAAACGATATCACATATCGAAGATCAGGTCGACAATTCCGGTGAAATATTCTATTATTAGAAGTATAAAAAATACGGAAGGAAAGGATGAATTTATGAAGTACTATGATTTGACTGCGGCTCAGAATTTACACAATCGCTGGATCAACGAGTATGGGACTCAACAAGTTTCGGGAATCAGCATAGTAGCATCGGTAAAAGCACCATTGGACTTCGGCCTTTTAAAAAAATGCATACTTCAGGAGTATGACAGATACGGCTGTATGCGAGTTCGTTTTACCAAGCCGGATAAGCAGGGAAATGTAAGACAGTATCTGTCAAAGAAGATTCCGGATGATATTCCGATAATCGATCTTAAGGATAAGGGAACCATTAAGGAAGCGGATAAGGTTATGCAGGAATGGGCCTATGAAACCTTTGATGGCAGCAATATCCCGCTTTGTGAGTTTAAAATGGTGGATCTTCCCGAGGGCTACAGAGGAATGTTCATCCACATGGATCACCGCCTGGTAGATTCATCCGGTTATGCCGTAATGGTAAGGGATATCTTCCAGCTTTATATGCATTATCAGTTCGGAGCGGATTTTCCGGGAGAACTTGCGGATTATGAAACGGTGCTTCAGAAGGATTTAAAGAGAGCTTCCGATCCTAAGCGCCTTGAGAAGGACAGAAAATTCTGGGCGGATCATTTTGACACCTACGGGGAACCGCTTTATTCGGATATTCAGGGACCTTCCGTTTTGGAGAAGGCAAGAGAAAAACACGGAAATCCGAAGCTTCGTTCGGCGGATATCGAGAGAAAGAAGCTTTTTGTTCAGGTTAAGGATT
This sequence comes from uncultured Lachnospiraceae bacterium, assembly GCA_902772925.1. GTDB lineage: Bacteria > Bacillota > Clostridia > Lachnospirales > Lachnospiraceae > Eubacterium_Q. Next base: position 6,818 of record CACYCJ010000314.1, on the reverse strand, counting down.
ATTATCTTGAGCCGGAGCCTACGAAACGGGTTTTGAATTTCTGTACGGAAAATGGCATATCCATGACAAACCTTATACTCTTCCTGATGCGTACATATCTTTCAAAGGTAAATAATAATCAGGAGGATATAACGATAGAAAACTTCATTTCAAGAAGATCTACGCATGATGAGTGGTCATCGGGAGGAAGCCGTACGATCATGTTCCCCTGCAGATCGGTCATTAAGCCGGATATGGAATTTCTTGAAGCTATTTACGAGATACAGCAGATCCAGAACAGGATATATCTGCACGGCAGCTATGATCCCGGAGCGATAGTTGAGGAAATGAAGCGCCGCTACAATACTCCTGATGATACAAGCTATGTAAGCTGTTATCTGACCTATCAGCCGGTAATGAGCTACGTTACAAGCAATCAACTGAAGGATATCCCCATGCATATCAAATGGTTTGCAAACGGTGCCGCTACCAAGAAAATGTATCTTACCGTTACACCAAATATAAAGGGTGAAATGGATTTCTCATTCCATTATCAGACAGCCGATCTTAGCGAACATGATGTGGAGCTTATGTATTATTACATGATGAGAATGCTTTTCCTCGGTATCAAGGATACACACATTACAGTCGGTGAGATGCTGGATGAGGTGTGAGAACAACTGTAAATAAATCTGTAAGAAATACTTGGGAGGATTTGCTTTGGCTATGGAAATTCACCGGTCTGCCGAGGATTATCTTGAGGCGATACTGGTAATAAAAGAGAAAAAAGGATATGTTCGTTCAATTGATGTTGCTAATCAGCTTAATGTATCAAAACCAAGTGTAAGCTATGCCACAAAACGCTTGCGGGAAAATGGATATATTACCTTTAATGAGGATGGAATGATATCTCTGACTGATTCCGGAATGGAAATCGCTTCGAAGATATATACAAGACATAAGGTCCTTACCGACTTCTTTATAAGGCTTGGAGTAGAGCAGGATGTGGCCGCAGAGGATGCATGCAGGATTGAACATGATATAAGCTCGGAAAGCTTTGAAAAGCTGTGTGCTTTTGTCAACAGCTGCGATGCTTTACAGAAAAACGGTAAGGCGGAATGTGTAAAGAATTGTAACTGAAAACAAGGATAAATATTTAAGACTCGATTTGTCTGTTTAAAAAATATCATTTGACAAGATAACACCGTTATGCTTACAATATATATTGTAAGCATAACGGTGTTATCTTTTTTGCTATGAGGATGTGTAATATGGGAAATGACAATACTAAAGAAACTGTCGATAAGCTATTGAAGAGCGCAAAGAAGGAATTCACGGAAAAAGGATATATGAAGGCCTCGCTGAGAAATATTTGTAAAGAAGCCGGGGTGACGACTGGAGCTCTTTATTTTTTCTTTAAGGACAAGGATGATCTGTTTAGGGGTGTTGTAGGTGCTCCTATGGCTGAATTAAGGTCGGTTATAGAGTCACATATGTCGATTGAAGAAGAGGATATAAAGAACTATTCTCCGGGAATGAATATTGATCTTGAGGATGATCTGGCGGCGGCAGCGGAGGTTGTAAAAACTCTTTATAAATACAAGGAAGAATTTGAACTCGTTATCTCAGGTTCACAAGGTTCAAGCTTCGAGAATGCAATTGATGATATGGCCGATCTGATGAATAATCATTATACGGAAATGTTCTGGCATATGAAGGGCTATAAATCCAAAAAACATATGACAAAAGAGGATAAGTTCATCGTTCACTGGATGTCACATGATCAGGTTGACATATTTGTTCATCTGCTCACACATTGCCCGAATGAAAAGGAAGCGTTGAAACAGCTTAAGGGCATGTTCAGTTATATAACAGGCGGATGGTTCGGCGTTATAAATAACGCTTAGTTCAGTATGGTGAGGATATCTGTTTCTGCTCTTACTCGACAGTGTAATTCCGCATTTGCATATGAATGCCGAAAAAGCAGAGGGACCGAGATCAAAGCTGAAAAAGACAACAATGATGGTGCTTGATGTTGCACTCGGATGATTAATGTTTCTAAAATGTGGTGATTATATGTTATAATATTCCGGATGGACAATGAAACAGCTGATGCGATGTGATCCGCATATGGCTTAAGCTGCCGATGCTCGTGACAATACGAAAATGTATCGGCATATTACGGGAAGTCAGAATATGAAAAAAGTATTTATTATCATTGTAAATGTGATCATTATGGCTGCCATACTGACCTTTGTGGTTCTCTACTCCGGATATACTGATCGGAATTCTTATCGTAGGCAGATAGAACACTTTGAGAATACAACGGTCACTATGGAGCAGGTAACGGAAAACTATCTGGAAGGCGAGCAGAGAGTCTGCGACGTGTGGGCGCGCTATATCAATAATAAAAACATGACCATGGAGGAGGCTGCTCAGTATATCGGCGCGTCACATGTGCTTGAGACTACTTCGGCACATCTGGTTTTTCTTGATACTCTCACGGGTCTTTCTACGCGTCCGAAGCAGGGGACGGAAGATGACTATTCTGTTTCCTATGATCGCGTAGATATCCTGAACAATATAGATTTGGGCGATGAGATCGGGGATTCGATCAATATTACCCGAACTTATACAAACCCCATGAACGGAGAGCAGTCACTTGCTTTCTGTAACAAGATCACTTTATATGATGAAAGAAAATCTCCCAAGGAAGCAATCCTGCTGCGTGTTATACCTACATCGGAGCTTGAGCAGAAATGGGTTTTTCCGCAGACAGAATTTACAAATGCCGAACTTGCAATAATCGACACAAACGGTGATTATATCCTTAAGGGCTACAACTTTAAAAATTCTAACTTTTTTGAGTTTTACAATTCTTATAATGCAACTGATCCCGAATCGAAAAAGCAGCTGTTCGACATGGTCACTTCATCGACCGGTTCGGTTTCTATGCTTAATTCGCACGGACAGGAATGCATCCTTTCCTTTGTTCCCGTGGATGCAACCTTCGGTTGGACGATGCTTGGCTTTGTGCCTGCGAAGGATCTTCATGTGGACATAGAAAACTGGCTGCTGTTCGGGGCAGTTTCCTTCGGCCTTCTGACTTTATTCCTGATCGATATGTTTTATATGCTTTCCTTGAATAAGAAGCTTCAGATTACGGCAAGTGAAGCGGAATCTGCAAACAAGGCGAAGACAGACTTCCTCTCTACAATGTCTCATGACATCCGAACTCCCATGAATGCCATTATCGGTCTTACTGCCATTGCCGAGAAAAATCTCGGAGATGTTGAGTCGACAGCTGAAAGCCTTCGAAAGATCAGTCTTGCAGGCAATCATCTTCTGACACTTATCAACGACATACTTGATATATCGAAGGTGGAGAGCGGTAAACTGAAACTCAGTCCGCTTACCTTCTCCATTGTGGAAACGGTTGAGAATCTCGTAAATATTTCACAGCCGATGATCAAGGAAAAGAATCTTGAATTCAGCTTCCATATCAAACGGATGGAAAAAGAATACCTTTATACGGATCAGCTTCGTCTGAATCAGATTTATATAAATATTCTTTCAAATGCCATAAAATATACGGAGCCCGGAGGACGGGTCAGCGTGGAAATGCGTGAGGAAATGAGTCCTCAGCCGGAGTGTGTAAGGCTTGTCTATGTTGTGGAGGATACGGGCATAGGCATGAGTAAGGAATTCATTGAAAATATGTATCAGCCTTTCTCCAGACAGATAGACAGCCGTGTCAACAGCATTCAGGGTACAGGCCTCGGCCTTGCCATTACAAAGCAGATGGTCGAACTGATGGGAGGCAGCATTGAATGTCAAAGTGAGCCGGGTAAAGGAACAATCTTTACCGTTGTACTGGATATTCCGGTGGCTGAGAGACAGCGGGAGGATATGCAGCTTGAACCTATTTCTGTTTTGGTCGTAGATGATGATGAGATCATGCTTCAGACGGCTGTTGATACCCTTGAGTCTATCGGAGCAACAGCAGAGCAGGCTCAAAGCGGATTTGAGGCGCTCGGCATGATCGAACACAGACATCTTTCCGGCCGGGATTACGATGTTGTCATTGTAGATTGGAAAATGCCTGAAATTGACGGTCTCGAAACCATCAAACGAATACGCTCGGAGGTGGATGCCGATATTCCGATATTGCTTATTTCCGCATATGATTGGTCGGATATTGAGGATAAAGCAAAGGAACTTGGTGCAATCGGTTTTGTAAGTAAACCTCTTTTCCGTTCCACGCTTTATGATAAGATAAACAGTCTTATCGGAAAAGAGTCAAAATCAACGGAGCCCGAGGATGATTATTCCGACCTTCAGGGAATGAATATACTGGTGGCCGAGGATAATGACATAAATTGGGAGATTATTTCTGTTATGCTTTCCATGTTCGGAATCAATACAAAGCGTGCGGAAAACGGAAGAGTCTGCGTGGATACGATGCGTACAGCGGAGGAAGGAAGCTATGAGCTGATATTCATGGATGTTCAGATGCCGGAGATGAACGGACTCGACGCAACCCGGGCCATCCGGAGCCTGGAGGATACATGGGCAGCATCCATTCCGATCGTTGCCATGACGGCGGATGCATTTTCGGAAAATATCACGGAATGTCTGAATGCGGGAATGAACGGGCATATTGCAAAGCCCGTCGATATAAAACTTGTAATCAAAGAAATACGAAGAATCAGGGAAGAAAGGAGTTAGTTATGAAAAAAACAATGTGCGTGATTTTAGCGTCTCTGATGGTGTTAGGAATGACTGCTTGTGGCTCGAAGGAGCAGGAAGCGACTGTTGAAGCAGGTTTTAAGCCCGCCTTGGATACTTCCGCAAGCTGTCATATAGATGTTGCCGGCGGATATGACAACTTCGAGGCGCTGGAGGCTGAATTTGACCGTTTTAATGATTATTATCCGAATGTGGAGCTGATGTTTACGAAGGTCGATGATTACAACAACATGATCGGTACTGTTCTGGACGGAAATGATGCGCCTGACATATATGTCAATTATTCGTGGATGTATGGCAGGGATCAGTACAAGTCGTCTATAGATCACGCCGAGGATCTGGCGGATCCCGAGCTTGGGTTCAATCTGGACTGTATCCGAAGCAATATCATTTTGAAAACAGACGACGGCAAGCTTCCTATGGTACCGGTTTTTTCCAATACCTACGGAATGCTCGTTAACAACGATCTTTTTGAAAAGGAAGGACTGAGCGTTCCCACAACCTATAAGGAGCTGGTGGAGGTGTGCGAAGCATTTCGCGATAAAGGCTATGAAAATCCGATGATGGGATTTTCCAGGGAAGAGACAACATCGCTCTTTACGCTGACAAGCTATCCTTACTTTTGCGGAACCGTTGCCGATGATGCGGAGGCTGTAAAAAAACTCAACTCGCTTGATCCCTCCGCCGGAGAATATATGCGTCCTACTCTTGAGAAGATGGAACAGTTTCTTGGTGACGGATGCGTGGACATTAGTGCCTGCGATGAAATCGAGAATAATTATGAAGCTGTGATCCTTCGATTTTTTGAAGGTGATGTACCGATGATGACCGCCTCGGGAGATACCGTTTCCGGAACCGAGAAACGCGAGAGCAGGTCCGAAGCATTTATCGCGTCACCCTTTAAATATACATTTGTTCCTATACCAATGTCAGACGAAGGTTCCTACTTCCTCGACATTCCGAATCTGCAGTTTTCCGTTAACAAAGACAGTCAGAACCTGGATATGGCCAATGAGTTTATGAGATTTCTGATTTCATCAGAGGAGCTGAATAAAATGGCTCAGAAAAAGGGACTTATGTCACCGACAAAGGATCTTTCTTTTAACAGTATGTATGCGGCATTCGGAAATGTTCCGGAATCCCGGATATTGTCTCCGGAGGAAATCGGTCTGACTGATGATGCCGTTATACAGTTCAGGCAGGCTGTTTACCGTTTTTGTACCGGTGAAGTGACCATTGATAAGGCTATTTCCGGCTACGGAACATTTACAGATTAATATCGGTCTTATGTTTTCGGTGATAAAGGAGAATCCATTGGGACGGAGGAGTGTATATGCTTCGTGACGAAATATTAGATGAGCTCTATAAAAGGCAGGATTTAAAATACAGAGATTTTCAGGGAAAACTGATCCCTCCCAAAACCGTGGATGATATGATAGGAGTCAGGACTCCCGAACTCAGAAAGTATGCAAAGGAGCTACTGAAAAGAGAAGATATCGGAGAATTCCTTGAGATTCTTCCGCATGAATTCTTTGATGAATATCAGCTTCACGCATTTATCATTTCCGGAATAAAGGACTTTGATAAATGTATGGAAGAGGTTAACAGATTTTTGCCATATGTAGATAACTGGGCAACCTGTGACCAGCTGTCCCCGAAGGTTTTTAAGAAGAATCGTCCGGTGCTGTTAAAGCAGATAAAGAAGTGGATCAAGTCCAGGGAAACCTATACGGTAAGATTCGGTGTCGGAATGCTGATGGAACATTTTCTTGACGAAGATTTCGATATAAAGTATCCGGAAATGGTAGCAAAGCTTCGTTCGGATGAGTATTACATAAATATGATGATAGCGTGGTATTTTGCTACAGCTCTTGCAAAACAATATGACGCAGTGCTTCCTTTTATTGAAGAAAAGAGACTCGATAAATGGACTCATAATAAGGCAATTCAAAAATCTGTGGAGAGCTATCGTATAACACCGGAGCAGAAGGAGTATCTTAAAACTCTAAAGATAAAGTAAAATAATGGTTGACAAGATAACACTGTTATGTATATAATCCCACTTTATGATCAATTCGATTCTTGTCAGC
>CACYCJ010000313.1 GCA_902772925.1 uncultured Lachnospiraceae bacterium | reverse complement strand
GCTGCAAGCTCCTTCTGCTTCTCAGCTGTAAAGCCGCATTTATCAAGCACCTTAAAAAGGCCGTACTCCGATGACCAGTTCAGGTATCTCTTCATGGTCTCGGGCTTGGAACTGGCTGCTAATGCCATGGTCTCGGGAGATACCTGATCCAGTATCTCCTTGGGGATAGATGCTATCCTTGCGCGGATCACCTCTTCATTGTATATTTCCGTGATACTGTAATCGGCTATGATATCCTCATCGGATACTCCGCACAGCTTAAGTATCTCTGCGGCTATGATACCCGTTCGGTCCTTTCCTGCCGTACAGAAAAATGCAACATTGCCTTCCTTAAGACTGCTGAGGATCGTATCCATTATACCGGCAATCTGTTCGGATGAAGTCTCAGCCATGACGCAGTAGTCGATACTAAGGCTCTCAAGAAACTTTTTTCCGGCTTCTCCCGTAAGATCCAAACCCGGCTCCTCTCTGAAAAACGGACGAGGGAGATAATAAAAATCCGCCGGTACGGCTATAGGATTCTCAGATGATTCATAGGTGCTTCGAAGATCTATCAAGGTCTTTATATTTAACTGTCTGAGTGTGTCCCATTCATCCTCTCTTAGCTCTGACGGACAGTCACACCTGTACAGACGATTCCACGAAGTAGTCTTACCGTCTTTTCCTTCATATCCGCCCAGATCCCTTAAGTTATAGAGATTTGGCAGCTTTATCCTTCTGACATTATTCACTCTTATCTACTCCACTTCTTTATTCTGTGCAAAACAATACATACGCTTAAAACCTTTTTCCGAAAGAGACTTCGTCATAACTATTCCGCCGCACTGTCCGGAATACATAAATGATTCACAACGCGAAAGCATGTATAGTGCGTAGAAATAATTAACCGTTGAATCCTCCAAAAATGCATTATAGTCCTCTTCATCGGGATGCCGTACCCTGTCGAGCGCACTGATGGTGGTCACACCCTCTTTACTGAAATCAGCTATACTGTATCTTTCCTGAGATACGATCCTAAGCTTGCCCGGGAATTCCTTTACCATCTTATCCAGTATATCCTTATCCTCCGTAGCAAGGAATATTCCGTCATACTGTCCTTCCTTCATCCATTCCCTGATCTTCGGAAGTGCCGATTCCACGGTTACGGGAGCTGAAGCGCCGCTCATTCCCGAAACAATATAGTCCGAGCCTCGAAGCAGTATTCCCAACATGCGCTTATCCGCAAGCACCGCATCTCCGTACTCCTTCAGCTCGGTTAAAAATCTCGGATTAAGGGAATCCGCATCAAAATCGCGTCCCGTGCTGTATCTTAGCATCTTCGTAAAAAGCAGTCCGTAATAGTTGGTAATATATATGGTATTTGTGCTGTTTGAATCCTCGGGAGTCATTCTGACATTGAAGTAATTTGTGATGATATGATCCGAATATCTGGAGCTTCCCGGCTGTAATGTGACCGTTATTCCGAATCTCTCAAGGAAATTTCTGGTTCTGGCATACAGTGTCAGTATACTGCCTATACCCTCACTTCTGGCTACAAGGATCTCCGCATACTTTACCTTATCCATATCAAGATCCGTCAGCCACTGATATACAAATACATGGTGGAAGAGTACCACCGGATCCATATTGTCATAATCACACACAAATGCCGAATTATGAAATGCTTTTATAACTCTCAGTACATTTTTTGTTCCCGGTCCGGGATCGTCGGAGATTATTTCTATCCTATCCTCATCCGGATAGAACCATTTTATCCTCTCGTCCTTCCAAAGTATCCGCTTATCCGAAAACCTTAACAATACTCCGGTCAATACGACGGTATACTCACCGATTTCTTCAAACCATACGCTGTCATATCCTTCAAATATATCAAAGCAGAGTCTTTCCTTTGCGTATTCATCATATCTGAAATACGGCGGATAGAGAGGATCCTGATGGAAGAGAGGTGAATCCGGGTATTCCGGAGAGCTCTCCGCCCAGCTCTGATTCTCTATATACATAAGATCATAATCATCCCCGTGATCATTCTTTACATGGAACCTTTTTTCACCAAGCAGCACACATGATAAAGCCTGATGAAATACATCCGGGCCCTGACTTAAGGTTCGATGATTCATTTCCCTGTCATATTCTTTGATAAAAAGCATAGTATCCCCCTCCGGTATCAGCACTCTCTCTTACTAAACTAATCCTTATATGCCTTGATCACATTTTTGGTATCGGCATTGGGTGCCTCGATAAGAAGTCCCGCTGCCTCACTAAGTATCTCAACAGATTCCTTTCCGCAGGGCATATGCCAATATGTCCTTTCAGGCACAATGATGGTACCGCCGCGCCTGATCTTATCGGCAAGCGCAAAGAACATATTCGATATCAGCTCGTAGTCCTCACTCTCGGAATATACAATATCGAGTATGCCGTACTGGAATCCGCCCTGTGACTCGCGAATATTGTCAAATGTGACTGTTGTGACTCCGGGCATCTCATTTATCTCATTTGACAGCAGTATGATCGATCCCACCGGATGCTCATTTTTGAGTATATCCTCAACCGTATCCATGGAGGAAGGCATATCTGCCACATCAGCCTTTTTACCCGAGAATAGCATGTAAAAATACCTGTTCTCTATACGCTCTAAAAAATCCCTGTCCCTGTAGAGCTGTCCCTCATCTTCATTGACAAGATAAAGCACTCCGGCACTGGTATCAAGATCCACGGTACGCGCCAGATGATCCGATACACTCTTTCCGAGTCTTGCATGACAGAAGCTTTTCTGATGCATTATCATAGCCAAAACGGGCGCGCTTATAACATCCATATCCTTATCCGTTATGAGGTGCTTCTTAAGACCCTTGGCAAGAGGCCTGAACGGGTCATTGATATGAGCCAGGAAAGCTTCGGGATGAAGATAAGCATCAAGAGCGATATCCGTCTCGTGATGACCCCATATCCTGTCGAGGAAATTTGAAGGCATATCACTGCCCATAGGACGGCAGTTGATCTCTATCAGCACCGGACCGTCCTCATCTATCATAAATTCACTGTGAACATTACCGTTCTGTACACCGAGGGTATTCAGAACATCAAAGGCATATTTTATAAGCGCGCTGCAGCCTGCCTCAGGTCTGCTTAAGGTCTCGGTATAGTTATAAACCATACCGCCTCCCTCTACCTTCTTCTTGGAATGCTTCCATATGGCAGTCAGCTTATGCTTGCCCTGATAGGAAACGGAATTAACGATATATTCCGTGCCGGTTATCCTTTCCTGTAAGAGCATGCCTTCTTCTCCGCCCATGTAGTTGCCTTCGGCGAATACTTCATCAAATGCAGCCTTAAGCTCTTCTTCGCTGTCGCAGATCCTCACATCTACCGAGCTGGCACCGCGGTATGGCTTCAGTACACATCCGGTAAATCCCTGCTCACGGTAAAAGCCTATCGTCTCTTCCCAGTTGTGCACAATCTTTCCCCTGATGCCACGCACACCGTTATCAGTAAGAGCCTGATGCATCAGGAACTTATTGGTAAGCACCGGTATCCTTTCAACCGGATTGCCTGGCAGTCCGAGATCCTCCGCCAGCATGGCAGCAAGCTCTATGCCAAGGTCTGCGCCGGGAAGAATGAAAAGCGGCTTAAGCTCCTTCACTTTATTTAAGGTGACATTATAATCACTGTCTTCCGTCATGAATGTGGCTATCCCTCTGTACCTGTTCTCTATAGGCGAGCGAACACCCTTCATCAGTTCATAAATATGATCGCTTCTTTTTGACCAAAGCCCCACCGGATGATAGCCCCTCTTACGGATATCCTCTAAAAAATTCACACCGGTAGAAAAGGGATCGACTATAATAATATTTTCCACTTTATCAGCTCCTCTCTTTTTCCTTCAAAGCCTGTACAAGTGCCGCAGGTATCTGATCGGGATATTTTTCCTGCAATGCGGCAAATCCGTCCAGCATTTCGTCCATGGATTTAAACCCTCCGACAACAGCATCATTGAATGTAAACGGTGCTCTGTCCGGCATACGAACATCATACTGAATGACACTCTTCATGGAATCCTCTGAGGCAATCTTCTCAAGAGTATCCGTATCCACATCAGGCATCTTGAACTGACATGCGAAGCTTAAGTTCTTAACATCATTATAATCCACGGCAGCTCCCGTTGCCTCATCCATGTAGACATCGTAAGGCAGTCTGCCCTGTGAAGCGGTAATGAGCGTCGTAAGTCCCGACCATCTGTTATTTATCTCAAGTATATACCACTGTCCCTTTACCAGCACCAGATCTATCTCCATGATGCCTGAGAACTGCATCAGTTCAGCCATTCTCTTTAATTCTTCCCTGACCTCTTCTATATGAAGCTCAGGATCCAGGATAGGACCGTACTTAAGAGTAGTGGCACCGAGAGGGTCGTTTAACTGCCCCGGCACGGTGTTGAATATCCTGAACGGCGGAGATACATAGTAGCTGCCTCTGTCCCCATGGACTTCTGCACCGTATTCTTCACCGGCAAGAAACTGCTCGACTATGACATCCTCTACCAGCTGATCGGAAAGCAGGTACT
>CACYCJ010000312.1 GCA_902772925.1 uncultured Lachnospiraceae bacterium | reverse complement strand
TACTTTTATCAGTTCTGCAATGGAATCGTTCTAACAATAAGTTTTTTACGAAATTATCTGTTGGCAAACCAAAATACTGAAATACAATCTCATCAATTTGTTTATGAATTGATGACTCAACCGCAGCATCTATATCAGTTGGAACCCTTTCGTTTAAACTAGAATTATAAATGCGTTGTATTTCTTCAATTCTGTCAAAATTAAAGCATAAAGGAATCCTTTTAAGGTCTGTTGCTTCTGCTTTTAACATGCCACCTCCTAGATTGCATCTACCTGTAAACTCTCTAAGAACCCAGCATAATGACGAATTACAGAACACCCAAAGCTTTAACTTGTCTTCATCTGATAATGTTGATTTTTCGTATATCTCTACATAGCTTGCTGAGTATCCATCAACTTCATTGATACAACAAAAATGAGTACCAAGTCCTCTCGGCAATATTAAGATAGGCTTTTTTCGAGTTTTCGTTGCATTGCAATTGTCCACGAAAAAACGAGACTCTGTCCAACGGTATAGTGGACCATTGTCTGATATATAATAGGGAGATGTGTTTGGAAGGTATTGCTCTAATATACAATCCTTCGTGATGTTTAATCCTTGCCCGATATCAATTCTTTGTCTAAAATTTTTATCTTCTTTTTTTGACATCTCTTCAAGAAGCTGCAATAATCGATTGTCAATTGAGAACAAGAATCCCCATTTATGACTCGATAATATATCCTCGTGAATATTAAAAGTCTTCACGGTAATCGTACTATCGTCTTCAGTGACATTATCTTGTATTTTGTATGGATGAATACTGAGATCACCATGACAATGAACAAAAGGAACACTCTGTAACTCTCTTAGCCCTTTATTCTCAAAAAAAGTTATTACAGTATTAATGTCAGCACTATCGAAATACTTGTAATCTGAATCGATGATACCCAAAGTGTTTATGTTTTTAAGAATAAATTTTTGAAACTTACAACCATAATCGGTCGATAGCCAAGAATTCTCAGTAATAAAAACATTAATGCCACTTTGTGATGCAATATTGAATGATAATTCGAAGAAGAAAATCAATAAATCAGCGCCTCTTGGGAAACAATCAACATCTGCTTTATCGTATCTTTTGCGTAACTGCTGTTGTATTGCATTTTTTTGGCTCTCATCTATGCTTGAGCTTCTGGATTCGACATAAGGTGGATTACCTATAACGATATCAAAGCCGCCTTTACCATCTTCGACATCGAAAACCTCTGTAAACATCATCCTCCAATCAAAAAATTGAATATCTGTCTGTGCACGATGCTCCAAGGAAATTGTTTCATCAGCTAAACGGCTACGAAGGCTTTTACCTAATTCGACAATACGCTTACGTTCTTCTGGTAGTTGGCTGATAGCATCTTTTACAGTTATTTTCGATTGACCACTAAAATCTAACGACAACGTCTCACGATGGGCCGCTGTCCATGACTGAATTTCGTAACCCAACTGTAAGGATATAAGTTGAAGAATATAATCTTTAATTCTTATGTTCAGTTTCAATTTGTCTTCTCCTGAGGAAGAATAGAAATCACGTTTATATTTAAGTATCTTTTTCTTTACCTCAATCATTTTTTGCACATTCACATGCTTTTGATCTTTTGTTGAAAGATTGATAAATTGGCCTGCAAATGTAGGAATGAGTGAATTCCCTTGCATGAACTTATAGTCAAAGTTAGGCAAGGCGTGTGGGGTTCTTGCGTCAACAATTATACTGAGCCAGAAACGCAATCGGGCTATATCAATGGCTCCCTTCTCGATGTCAACACCATAAATATTGTTACGGATAATCTCGGCTTTCAATGCTGCTTGGTCACCAACCAGTTCATGGCCATAGGCATCCTTTGCCCAAGCCTTGATTAAAACACGGCAACGAACCAATTCATTCAACAGCCCCATGGGGAATGCACCTGAACCGATAGCAGGATCGCAGATCTTTACCTCGCGGATGTAGGTGCTGAAGTCACAGAGGTGTTCCTGTGTCATTTTGGGGACAATGTTTTCGGGCTCAGAGAGCAGCTTTCTAACTGCATTACGAATTTTTTCTTCAGGCTTGTGTTTCTTTCCCTGTTTCTTCATCACGCAAGTGGTGAGATAGGCTATGAGCGACTCGCGGCACATGTATTGAACTATTTCCTTCGGGGTATAAAATGCGCCTTTTTCCTTATTGTCCTCAAGGAGATTCTCGAAAATTCGCCCGAGCATCTCTGGATCAACACCAATCTCAACATCGTCTGGGGCATTCTCATCAATAGTGAAATTATATGATGCGAAGAATTCAAGTAAATCTTTTATGAAATTTTGTGGAAGAGGGAACTTAGTATCGTCACTCTCATCCAGTTCAAACAGACCGCCATTGAGATAAGGTACTTTAATATTCTTACCAATGTTCTGATTGGTTACCAAGTCTCCGTGACGTTTGGTGTTGAGGTCGTTGAAAAGTGGTTCTAGCACATCGTCAATAAAGGTTTCCTTCTTGTCGCTATTTTTGAACAGGTTTTGCAAGTACTCGGGGTCTCCACCCTCCCAGCTGTCACCTTCAGGTACACCCATCCATCCTTTTTTTTGAAGGAATTGAATGAAAACAAGACGACCCATAAGTTTCTTCACATAATCTCTGACAGATTTCTCGGGATTTGAAAACTTGGAAAACTCGTGCATGATTTCACTGCATGGATTTTGATTATCCTCCTCTTTCCACTTGCCTTCAACATCATCATACTTCATTCTCTTTCCCGTCACAAACTCAACAATATCTTCATATATTTTTTTGTATTGTTTGAAGAAATCGTCACATAGAATTTCAATTGAGAAAGCCTTCAACCATTTGCCATAAAGTTCTGCGAAGGTTTTACTC
>CACYCJ010000311.1 GCA_902772925.1 uncultured Lachnospiraceae bacterium | reverse complement strand
TTGGGAACAGCGTAAGTTAGGTGAGTGTCTTTTAGAGATAACATATGGCTTTACAAATCCTATGTCTGACACAGAAAATGGACCATGGAAGATAACAGCCAAAGACATCGTTGATGGAAAAATCGATTATAGCTCAGCCAGACATACATCCCAAAGAGAGTACGAAAGCCTTACTGATAAGAGCAAGCCCTTAATTGGTGATTTATTGCTGACAAAAGATGGAACTTTGGGACGTACATCCATTGTAAATGCAGAGAATATCTGTATAAATCAATCAGTAGCTCTATTACGGTTTAATGAGAAATGCTCTGCTCAATATGTAAAAACGCTTCTCGATACACCAATGTATCAGAAACAAATGCTTGATGACGCAGGTGGCGGGACAATAAAACACATCTATATAACAAAGGTAGATAAGATGTTCATACCTATTCCTTCCAAGATGGAACAAGTGCAGTTAGTGGGCTTTTTTGCCAATCTCGACAACCTTATCACCCTTCATCAGCGTAAGTGTGAGGAAATAAAAGAATATAAAAAGGGATTACTGCAACAGATGTTTGTGTAGAATACATAAATTTATAAATAGACATTATTCGTATACAATGACAAAGAGGTATATTAGATGAAATGGAAGATATGTTTTCTTTTGATTACATCAATTATGCTCACATCATGTAGTGATAAAAGAGTTGAAACTGTTGAAGAAATAACACGATCAAATAAAGTTGAAATAACTACTACAGAGGTGACAATCGAGAAAAAAACGGTTGAGTATGCTAAAATCAAAGAACCATATGTTGGCATGAGTGAATCCGGTATAGAGAATACTGAACTTGGTAAAGCAACTAGTATTAAAGAATGTACAGATTTTTTCCGAAAAGATAATGCTCATAGATGGAGAGAGTATATATGGGAGTTGGATGGTGGCAAAAAATTGGTTGCAAAGCTCTATTATAATGATGGCTATGGAAAAGTTCATGATATTGAAAAATATCCGAAAGATCCTTATGGAAACACCATTACTTCTTATTGGGAATAAGGAATTTATATAATGACGGAGGATTATTGATAATGGCAATTGATACTAATAAGGTTCAAAGTCAAGCGGCTGATCTTTCAGCTACTTGTTGGCAGATAGCTAATGATCTTAGGGGCGGTATGGATGCTTCTGAATTTAAAAACTATATACTAGGGACTATTTTCTACAGATATCTTTCGGAGAGAACAGAGATGTATATGCAGGAAATACTTCAAGAAGATGGCCTTAGTTACGAGGAGGCTTTTAATAACGCTGATTTCAAACCTGTTGTTGAACAATGGAGTATAGAACATCTGGGCTATATTATAAAACCGGAAAATCTTTTTAGAGAGTTATCCAGAAAGATAGTCAAACCTAAAAATGACGGGGATCGTTTTTCTGTTGAAGATTATGAAAGAGCAATAAATGAACTAACCGGTTCTACTCTTGGTCACCAGTCAGAGGCTGCTTTTTCCGGCCTTTTTGATGATGTGAGGCTTCAGGATACAAGGCTTGGAGATACAGTTTCTGAGAGGACAGCGACAATAGGAAGCGTTATTTCAAGAATTGCAGAACTTGATATGGATTTACAGAACCATGAGTTTGATGTATTAGGAACTGCTTATATGATCTTGATAGGTCTTTTTCAGTCAAATGCGGGAAAAAAAGGCGGAGAGTTCTTCACTCCGGTTGGTCCGAGTACATTATGTGCCACTCTTGCTACTGTGGGACTTGATGAGGCAAAAACAGTTGGCGACTGTACTTGTGGGTCGGCTTCTATGCTTCTTGATGTCCAGAAACATCTTACAACCGGAAAAGTAGGACATTTTTACGGACAGGAGAATAATCCTACAACCTACAACCTGGCACGAATGAATATGCTTATGCATGGCGTAGATTATCAAAACTTTACTATTTGCAAGGGAGATACCATCATAAATGACACCTATGGTGATGTGAAGATGACGGTGCAAGTATGTAATCCGCCTTATTCACTAAAATATTCAGCGGATTCATCACTTTTAGATGATCCTAGGTATTCGGGAGCAGGTAAACTGGCTCCCAAAAGTCATGCGGATTTTGCCTTTGTAGAACATATGATCTACCATATGGACGATGCCGATGGTAGAGTCGCTGTTCTTTTGCCTCACGGAGTTCTCTTTAGGGGAGGCGCAGAGGAACAGATAAGGAAATATATAGTAAGAGATCTTAATAGACTTGATGCTGTAATAGGACTTGCACCAAACTTGTTTCACGGTACATCCATACCGGTTTGTATACTGGTTTTAAAGAGTAAGAGAAATGGAAATAGTGATAATATACTGTTCATAGATGCAAGTAAGGATTTTATTAAAGGAAAAAATCAGAATGAGCTGTCAAATGAACACATTGAAAAGATAGTAGATGCTTACAGAAAAAGAGAGGATATCGAAAAATTTGCTCAT
>CACYCJ010000310.1 GCA_902772925.1 uncultured Lachnospiraceae bacterium | reverse complement strand
TACTTTCGTTTGTGATGTCTATTGATAAGACCCTACCAGCATTTGCCATCCTATAGCCTCCCTCGCTAATCAGTAGTTTTTTATAAAATATCTATAAGAACCAGTGACCTTAAGCTTAAGACCAACCGGCTGTTATACAAATAAGTTTAACGTCACCGCCTCTTATATCCCTTAACTTTCGGGAGATAAAAAACCGCTGACCGCAAAAATGATATTTACCTTTTATACACAGGAAATATCAAAACCTTCAGTTACTATTTCATTTTTTTAAAGCCTCAGGCTGTGACTATCTTCGACGAGGAAAGTCGTCACAGCCCTTGCTTTAATTACTTTTCACATATTATGTGCCATCAACCTGATGGTCTTCAGATCAGCTTACTGATATGAAGGGCAGATTGAAGGTGAAAGCTGCCACTCTGAAGTTGATGTTGAAGATGCAGCATAAACATAGATCTTCTCTGCGCCGGATGACATATCAACCCAAACAGTGTAGTACTTAGCTCCGTCCTTCTTAAACTTAATAGCTGCGCCATTACCAAGATTTGACTTGAACTCAGATTCAAAAGTCTTTCCTGCTAATCCAGAAACTGCTGCAACAGTAGTCTTGTCTGCATAGCCGACAATCTTAGCACCTGTGCCTGTTCCATAGTAATCAGTAACATCATCATAAGCCTGCTCATTAGCAAGCGCAGACTGAACTGCTGTAGCAACAACGCCTGCTGCAGTAACATCATCAGCCTTACGTGACTTGTTGATGTAACGGATAAGTGCAGGAGCTATAGCTGCTGCAAGGATAGCCATGATAGCTATAACGATGATAAGCTCAACGAGTGAGAAACCTTTATTCTTCTTCATAACTTTGATCTCCTTTTCTTTAAAATTATAGTTTTCTTAATTAGATAATATATACCCTGCTCCTCGTCCAGCAGATTATATCTAATTGATCTATGTAACGCCCTTCGCCGACATTTTAGCCGGTACCGGACATTTACATCATTTTAATAACTGTCAACCGCATCGTACATTGAAAGGATAGGTGAATAAATTGCTATAACCATACCACCGACAACAACCGCAAGTACTACGATAAGAAGCGGCTCAAGCATAGCGGTAAGTGAATCTGTAGCAACCTCAACTTCTTCTTCGTAGAAATCCGCAACCTTGTCCATCATGTCTTCGATGTTACCTGTCTCTTCACCGATGTGCATCATTGAAGGAAGCATTACAGGGAAGATGTCCATGTCTCTTATGGGCTTTGATAAAGGAACACCCTTTGAAACCTGAACCTTGCATTCCATAACCTTTTCACTGATCACACGGTTCTTAATAACCTTTGCAGTCTGCTCAACCGCTTCTATGATAGGAAGACCTGATGCAAGAAGTGTTGCAAAGGTTCTTGAGAATGTAGCAGCTGCAGATTTAACTGTAAGATTTGAAATTATCGGGAGCTTGATTGCAAGGCTTCCGAAGAATCTCTGACCTGTCTCCGTGCTGGAAAAGACTTTGATTGCTACTATTATTATTATAAGTGCCGGCAAGAGGATATACCATCTTGCTACAATAAAGTTACTTAAATTTACCAGCATCTGCGTAGCTACAGGAAGCTTGGCATCCATTTCCGCGAACATTTCCGCGAATGTGGGAATAACCATAACGAGCATCATTACAACTACGCCGAAAACGACACAGAGTACAACGATAGGATAGGTCATAGCTCCCTTAACCTTGGCTTCGATGTGTCCGTCCTTTTCAAACTGGTTTGCAAGTCTTTCAAAACAGATTTCCAGCTTACCTGATGCCTCACCCGCATTTACCATGTTACATAATATAGCAGGGAAGACCTTCGGACTCTGTTTGAACGCATCTGAAAGAGTACCACCCTTCTGAACATAGACCTGAGCATCACGAAGTCCCTGTGCAAGACTCTGGTTGTCTACGGTTTCAGCAAGCATTTCCAACGCCTGAATGATCGGAACACCTGCTCTTAAGATTGCACCGAACTGCTTGCAGAAAACCGAAAGGTCTCTGTTCTTCGGCTTACCGCCTCCTCCCAGCTTAATTTCTACATCCTTACTCTCATTAACCTCAAGGATACTATAGCCTTCCTGTTTAAGCTTTGACTTGACAGCATCCTCATTCTGACCTTCCATGGCGCCGCTTTTCTGCTTACCATTTTTGTCAACCACTTTGTAATTAAACTTTGCCATTGCAATTCCTCCGACCCTATTTTTTCATACGCAAAACAGCCGGCTTTCGCCAACTATTTTGTACAATTTTACTACACACATCCCTTTTTTACAAGTATTTTTGTAAACTTTTTGTTAACTTTTATGTGAAATATTTATGAAAAAGCTTTGTAACTTTTGTGTAAGACTTTTTCATATTTGTTTTAACAACATCATACCTCGTATTAAAACAATATGAACAAAGTATTACCATTCTTCATCAATAAAGATTCTTCTTCATGATAACCTGATCCTGTGCATAGGTAAGAGCCATATCTCTTGTTATCATGCCGGTCTTAAACAGATCGATAAGCGCATCATCCATCGTGATCATTCCGAGTCCCTTTGATGTCTGGATACTGGACTCAATCTGATGGGTTTTAGCTTCACGGATCTGAGCGCGGATAGCAGGGGTTGCAAGCATGACCTCAAAGGCCGCAACTCTGCCTCGACCGTCAGCTGTAGGAATAAGCTGCTGAGAGATAACTCCTTCTATAACCATCGCAAGCTGGATACGTATCTGCTGCTGCTGATGAGGAGGAAATACGTCGATAATTCTGTCGATCGTACTTGCCGCTCCTATGGTATGGAGTGTGGAGAATACCAAGTGTCCGGTCTCGGCTGCCGTAATGGCAATCTGAATCGTTTCCGGATCACGCATTTCTCCTACGAGTATCAGGTCCGGATCCTCACGGAGCGCAGCTCTAAGCGCATTATCAAAGCTGAGGGTATCCATACCGAGCTCTCTCTGGTTAACTATGGACTTCTTATGCTTATGAATGTACTCTATAGGATCCTCAAGTGTTATGATATGAACACCCAGGTTCTCGTTTGCCTTGTTGATAACGGAAGCAAGCGTCGTCGACTTACCGGAACCTGTAGGACCGGTTACCAGAACAAGACCTCTCTTCTTTTTATAAAGATCAACAACTGCAGGCGGAATTCCCAAAGACTCAGGCTTCGGGATAACCGTGTCGATCTTTCTGTAGGCAGCTGCCATACGCCCTCTGTCCATAAACACATTAACACGGAAACGTCCCAGCTCTCCGACAGAATAAGCAAAGTCGCACTCACCTCTGTCCTTAAGTATAGCCTTCTGTCTTTCATTCATTGTCATACCGATACTCTCTGCAGCATCTATAGCAGTAAGAGGAGGTACGTCAACCTCTTTCAGAGCACCGTTTATTCTGAACTTCGGCGGTATGCCGACTGCAAGGTGTACGTCGGATGCATTCTGCTCAATCGCCATTGCGAGGAGCTCGTTCATATCTATCATATAAATATCCCCCTATCTTCTTATATTTTAATATTCATCACCTGTAGTGTAGGTGATCTTCTTCATTTCATCAATGGAAGTGATACCGTTAAGAACATGCTTTCCTGCACTCATCTTAAGGGTGGACATTCCTTCCTTAAGCGCCTGCTTCTCAATTACATCTGCAGTTGCACCCTTAGATATAACCGACTGAAGCTCTTTCGATACCGGCATCATCTCATACACACCGATTCGTCCGGAGAAGCCTGTTCCGTTGCAGAGAGGACATCCCTCGGGACTGGGCTCATAGATTACCACATCCTCGTCGGGATCAAGTATTCCGAGAGCAACCTTCTCATCGTCATCGGCAAGTCGCGGCTGTCTGCAGGTAGTGCAAAGTCTTCTTACCAGTCTCTGTGCTATAACTCCTACAAGAGCATCACCTATAATATAAGGCTCTATACCCATATCTATGATACGGGTAACCGTTGAAGCAGCTGAGTTTGTATGGAGTGTCGAAACAACAAGGTGTCCTGTGATAGCAGCCTGTACGGCTATCTGGGCAGTCTCGCCGTCTCGGATCTCTCCTATCATTATGATATCAGGGTCCTGACGCAGGATGGATCTAAGAGCGGCAGCGAATGTCATCTCCGCTTTTACATTTACCTGAACCTGATTGATACCGTCTATATTTGCCTCGACGGGATCCTCAACAGTTATGATATTAACATCTTCTTTATTAAGCTCCGAAAGGGATGTATAAAGAGTGGTTGACTTACCCGAACCCGTAGGTCCCGTAACAAGGATTATTCCGTGAGGGTTACTGAGGATACCGTCAAATGTTTTAATCTCCGTTGATGAAAATCCGAGTCCGGTCTTAGGCTTTGTAAGTCCGTCCTTGGATGTAAGTCTCATAACCGTCTTCTCACCGTATACAGTCGGGAGAATGGAAACACGGACATCGAACTCTCTTCTGTCGACTACCAATGTGATACGACCGTCCTGAGGCTTTCTTTTCTCCGCTATATCCATGCCGCCTATGATCTTGATACGGGCACTGATTGCGGGAAGCAATGAAATCTCATAAGTCATAACCTGTTTTAAGGCACCGTCTATACGGTATCTTACACGAACCTTAGACTCAAGAGCCTCAATATGAATATCGGACGCTCTCTGTCTTACTCCACCTTCAATTATCTGATTAACAAGGAGTACGATAGGAGAATTCTCAACCTCATCATCAAGCGCATCCGCTTCATCATCTATAACGAGTGAAGCCTGCTGCTCTCTTCTGTAGGCCTCGGCAGCCTCCATAGCCTGAGCACTTCCGTAATACTTATCTATGGCTGCCGTGATATCATTTGCAAAAGCAAGCATAGGTTCAACACGAAGGCCTGTCATTATACTGATATCATCTACAGCAACAAGATCCATAGGATCTGCCATAGCTACCTTTATCACGTTGGGATTATCCGGATCGAACTCGATCGGCATTACTTTGTACTTTTCAAGAATTGTCGGATCTGTAATAAGATTTATGACGGATTCGTCTATAGTAGCAGCCTTTACTTCACAATACTCGATTCCCATCTGTGTAGTAAGAACCGTGATAAGAAGGTCACGGCTGATAAAGCCGAGATCCATTATGACCTCACCGATTCGGTCGCCGGATTCCTTTTGTTTGACCAGTGCCTCCTGAAGCTGTTCCTCCGTAATAGCACCTGCTTCAACAAGCAGATCGCCGATACGGATCCTTTTTCTTCCACCCATTACTCGCATGCGTTACACCTCACAAGAATAATTTGGGCATAATACGCCCATAAAACCATCACCGAGCATTATATCATAGTTATAAAAATAAGAAAAGTTTTTCCGTAAAATTCGTGATTATTGTTGATATTGCATTATGTTAATCAACTAAGTGCTGAATAAAGGATTAGCATTTTATGCAATATGCACAAACAATCACCCCTCATAAGCATAGACTTACGCTATCGTATGCAATCCCGACGATATCTACTCACTTTTCATCCTCAGGATATTTCCGATTTCTATCCTATGAACATCTTCAGTCTTTACAAACCTCAGTCTGACCTTAAGCTTCTGTTTGGGATGAGGTGCATTTTCCATTTCGTTACCTTCCTCATCATATATAGCTTCAACAAAAGCTTCCGCATTATCTCCTTTGTAGGGCATTACGGATATCAAATCTCCCACACTGAACTTATTTTTTTGGAAAAGAATTATATCAAGACATTCCTCATCTCCGGTTTTTATCAATTCTTCCGCCTTGCCGAGATATATATAATTTTTTATATAAGTGTTGCTATCGTAAACCTGACTTTCGTGATCCGGCTTCCCGAAATAAAAGCCTGTGGTAAACTGTCTGAAGGTACAGGCAGATATCTCATCCTTATAATGAGGGATCCGCGACCTGTAAAGCTCTTCCGACACCTCAAGATCATCCAGCGCTTCTCTGTAGGTTTTCGCAGAAGCGGCCACATATAATGCAGTCTTCATTCTTCCTTCAACCTTAAATGAATATATTCCCGCGTCTATCATTTCAGGAATGTATTCCACCATGCAAAGATCCTTTGAATTAAAAATATATGTTCCCCTGTCATCCTCTTCAACAGGCAGGTACTCACCGGGTCTTTGTTCCTCGACTATACTGTACTTCCATCTGCAGGGATGAGTGCATGCTCCCCTGTTCGCATCCCTTCCGGTAAAGTAGGAAGAAAGCAGACACCTTCCCGAATACGAAATGCACATTGCTCCATGCATAAAAGCTTCAATCTCCATATCCTCGGGAATATTTTTTCTTATAGAAGCTATTTCTTCAAGAGACAGTTCTCTTGCCGCAACCACTCTTCTCGCCCCGAGTCCGTACCAGAAATTATAAGTAAGATAATTTGTGTTATTTGCCTGTGTACTGATGTGTATCTCCATATCCGGCAGGATTTCTTTTACAAGCATGAATATTCCGGGATCGGAAACAAGAATCGCATCAAAATCAAATTTATTTTCGGAAAGCTCACTCAGATATTTCCTTACTCCCTCTATATCGGCATTATGAGCATAAATATTAAGAGTAAGATATACCTTCACTCCTTTGCCGTGAGCATACTCAAGTCCCTGTTTCATTTCTTCCGGCGTAAAATTATCCGCCTTTGCGCGAAGGCTGTAGCTTCCGCCTCCGAGATAAACCGCATCGGCGCCGTAATCCACCGCTGTCTTTAACGTTTCCAATGAACCTGCAGGAAGTAGCAGCTCGGTTTTTTTATTTGCCATTATCATCACCGTTCCTTATAAAACATATGAAATAGTTACGCCGTCTCCGATAGCGAGTACAGCTGTATCCAGTCTGTCATCATTTTTTATATCTTCGATAAAGCTTCGCATCCTGTCGTGAACAGTCCGGTCCCGCTTCTCTACAAGAAAATGTGACTCGAAAACCTTTCCGTCAAGGAAAATATTGTCGCATATTATCACACTTCCTTTGTGTGTATGCGGCAAGCATAATTCAAGATATTTTCCATACTGCGCTTTCGCCGCATCTATGAAGATAAGATCATAAGCCTTTTCATTCCCGAGCTCTTCCTTTAAAAAAGTAACCGCATCGGCATTCACAGCCTTTATCCTGTTCTCAAAATTAAATCTTTTTATATTCTCACAAGCTTTTTTATAATCCTCTTCTCCTATTTCAACGGTAAGAATGTCGGCATTTTCACCGATACATTCAGCCATAAAAATAGACGAAAAGCCTGTGGCAGTACCTATCTCAAGAACACTTTCAATGCATTTCATGCGGATCACAACACGCAAAAATTCCCGTGTATCTTCTCTGATCACGGGAATATCGTTTTTCAGTGCATCTGAGTAAAGCTCATTTATCATAGAGCTTCCGCTTTCTGCATATGATCTTATAAATGTTCTGATCCTGTCATAATCATTCATATTCTAATCTTTCCTCACTCGGTAGAGGCATCGCCGGCAGTCGCACCCTCATCACCCGTTCCGGAAACATCCGTTGCGTTAGTCGGATTGTCGACTTTTATCTCACTGTCCTTGGAACCATCCTCCGATTCCTCCTCAATACCGCAAAGTGTATTTATGATCTCATTATATGTCATGGACTTTTTCAGCGCATAGTCTCCGCTCTTGATCTTTCCGCTGTATTCGCCGATTTTAACCTTAGCCCTGAATACATATTTATTTCCGATCAGACCTTCATCATAAAGCATATCCGCTATCTCGGATGCATCAGTATCAGGCTTTACGGTAATAATCTTTGTAACCTCGGATGTATTGCTGACACAGGAATCGGCAAACACTTCATAAGCAAAGTTATAAGACATGGAAAAGCCTTTTATCATTATGAGGATCACAACCACATCGAATATGATCTCAATGCCATAGTATATAACAGCAGACAGACCTTTTTCAGCCAGATCATAACCGTCTATACGGCCTTTGTTTCTCATATAAAATCATTTCCCTTCTACAAAGTCATCATGGTACACAATATCAACACCGGAGGCTACCGCTCCCAGCATTTCTTTAAGAAGAGCAAAAAATCTTCTTTCAGCTCTTATAAACTCATTTACTACCGAATTATGAAGCATCTCATCATAATCGCTGTACAGCCTTTGAAGCTCCTCAAGAGCATTTTCCTGATAGACTATCTGTATCTCTTCGTTCTTCTGTACAAACCCTATATATGCCTCATAAAGCTCGCTGTTTCTCCGGAGATTTGAAAGTGCCTTATGATACCTCTTATACTCATGAGAATTTCGCAGCATCAGATTCAGTTTTTCACATTCTTCAACCAGCTCATTCATATAACAACCTCAGAAATAACAGGAAGTACCACAGGACTTCTTCTGGTCTTATTCCAAAGGAATTCTCCCAGATCCTCCTTAATGGCATTTTTCAATCTGTTATAGTCATCATACCCCTTTGCCTTTTCAATATCCATTGTTTCTTCAACTACAGCCTTGCACTGCTCGATAAGCTCCTCTGCTTCTCTTACATATACGAAGCCTCTTGAAACAATATCCGGTCCCGCAAGGACCTCTTTGGATAATTTATCTATCGAAATCGCAACTACCACTATACCGTTTTCAGCAAGATGCTGTCTGTCTCTTAAAACGATGTTTCCGACATCACCTACTCCGAGGCCGTCCACAAGGACCTCTCCCGCCTGCACTTTACCGTCTATTTCAAATACGTCATCGGCGACATAAAGCACATCACCTGTACGCATTATCATAATCCTGTCCTTGGGAATCCCCATGGTTTCGGCAAGCTCCATATGTTTTCTCAGATGCTTATATTCGCCGTGAACCGGAAGAGCATATTTCGGCTTGGTAAGTGTATATATCAGCTTAATCTCTTCCTCACAAGCATGTCCCGAAACATGAGTATCATGATAAATGACCTTAGCGCCCTTCTGTTCAAGCTCGTTTATTACCTTACTAACAGCCTTTTCATTTCCCGGTATGGGACTGGAAGAGAATATGACCAGATCCCCGGGCACTATCGTTATCTTACTGTGGATATTGGCAGCTATCCTCGAAAGGGCCGCCATATTTTCTCCCTGGCTTCCGGTAGTTATTATAACCTCCTTATTCCCGGGATATTCATTTATCCTGTCAATCCCGAGAAGCACACCCTCCGGTATCTTAAGGTATCCCAGCTCCGTCGCTATGGTCATTATATTGACCATGCTCCGTCCTTCCACAAACACCTTTCTTCCGTACTTATGTGCGGAATTGACTATCTGCTGTACCCTGTCCACATTCGATGCGAAGGTTGCAACTATGATCCTTCTGTCTCTGTTTTCATCAAACAGATGATCAAATGTGGTTCCGAGAGTTTTTTCGGACGGTGTAAAGCCGCGTCGTTCGACATTAGTGGAATCTGCCATAAGAAGCATTACGCCTTTTTTTCCGAGCTCGGCAAAACGCTGCAGATCTATAACCCCGCCGAACACGGGAGTATAATCAACCTTGAAATCTCCCGTATGTATTATCAGTCCCTTCGGAGTATATACGGCTAGTGCAGCCGAGTCGGCAATCGAATGATTCGTCCTTATAAACTCGACTCTGAAGCAGCCGAGGTTAATTATCTGTCCGTAGGTACAGACCTTTCTTTTTATATTGTTGATAAGATTATGCTCCCTCAGCTTATAGTCTATGATACCCATAGTAAGCTTGGTTGCATATATAGGCATATTGATCTGCTTTTCAACATAAGGAATTGCGCCGATATGATCCTCATGTCCGTGAGTTACGATAAGACCCTTTACCTTATCAGCATTCTCTTTCAGATAGGTCACATCAGGTATCACCAGATCTATGCCGAGCATATCATCATCAGGAAATGATAATCCGCAATCTATTACGATTATCGAATCCTGATACTCAATAGCGGTTATATTCATGCCGATCTCTTCCAATCCTCCAAGAGGAATGATCTTCACGGCATCTCTCTCTTTTCCCAATTATGTACCTCCATATACATGGAAATCAGGACTTCTCCCGATCTTCAGATTGAAGTCTGTCCAGATAATTCTGCAGGATCAGGCTTGCAGCTATCTTATCCACATATGTCTTGTGAGAACTGCCCGCAACGCCCATATCATCAAGTATCCTGTCCGCCTCAACCGTAGTAAGTCTTTCATCCCACAGCTCAACGGGAAGCCCCAGTCTTTTTTCAAGCTTCTCTTTAAACTGTACCGTAGCCTCGCACCTGTCGCCCTCGGTATTGTTCAGATACTTCGGATATCCGAGAATTATCTTCCCGACATTTTGTTCTTTAACTATTTCCTCCAATGCGGCAAGCGTCCTTCTGAGCTTATCCGCCTTCTCTCTTTCTATGGTAGTATAGGGCTGCGCAAGTATAAACCTTTCATCGGAAAGTGCCACTCCAACAGTCTTTGTACCATAATCCAGTCCCATGTATCTCATATCATAAACCCTTCAGTACTGCGATCATTTCAGATTTGTATCAATATAATTCTCCAGAAGGGTTTCAAGTATCTCATCGCGTTCTACCTTCATGATAAGACTTCTGGCATTTCTGTGGCTGGTTATATATGTGGGATCACCGCTCATAATGTAACCGACTATCTGACTTACCGGGTTGTAGCCTTTTTCCGTAAGAGCCCTATATACCTTTTCAAGAATTTCCGGAACTTCATAAACAGTATCCTTTACAAGATTAACATCCTGTGTATGGTTTCCGTATGAATTTTTGTTTTCATCATTCTTCATTAACTTCACATCCTTTTTTGATAGTCTGCCTTAGTAAACACCATAATCAGAAACATTCTAATATAAATAGCTTAAATAATCAATGTTTTATTCAAAATCAAATGTAAACTGGGCCGTATCGGGAATATCGCCGAGTATTCCGAATTCACCCATTTTGTCAAGTATTGTGCTGCTGACCTTTCCTCTTGTCTTAATCTCATCCCTCGACAGGAATCTTGCTTTACCCGCTTCTTCGGCAAGTGTACGCGCCGCCTTCTCTCCCATTCCGTCTATCGCTATAAGGGAAGGCATGATCTTTCCGTCGATGATCCTGAATCTGTCGGGATAAGCCTTATAAATATCGATTGGCAGGAACTCAAAGCCTCTGGCATACATTTCCAGCACGATCTTAAGATCTCGGAGTGTACCCAGCTCCTTTGCCGAAAGGCTGTTTTTATCTCTTGACTTAAGCTCTTTTATCGCATTAAGCACTTTGGTTTTTCCGAAGCACATCAGTTCATAGGAAAAGTCCGTAGCTCTGATACTGAAAAATGCGGTATAGTACTCAAGCGGATAATATATCTTATAATAAGCGACTCTCCACGCCATCATTACATATGCAACAGCATGCGCCTTGGGGAACATATATTTTATCTTATTACAGGACCATGCATACCATTCGGGAACCCCGTGTTCAAGCATAATCTTTTCCCATTCGGCCCATTCCTTGCATTTGCCCTTTGCCACATTTCCCTTACGAACATTTTCCATAATATTGAAGGCAGTACTTTTTTCAAGTCCCATATGGATAAGATATATCATGATATCATCACGACAGCATATGGCAGATGAAAGCTTGCACTTTCCTTCTTCGATCAGCGTCTGGGCATTCCCCAGCCATACATCCGTTCCGTGCGAAAGACCGGATATTCTTACAAGATCGGAAAAGCTCTCCGGCTTTGCATCTATAACCATCTGCATTGCAAATTCCGTTCCGAACTCGGGAACGCCGAGGCATCCGAGGGGAA
The DNA here is from genome assembly GCA_902772925.1 of uncultured Lachnospiraceae bacterium. GTDB lineage: Bacteria > Bacillota > Clostridia > Lachnospirales > Lachnospiraceae > Eubacterium_Q. The sequence continues at coordinate 14,087 of CACYCJ010000310.1, read as the reverse complement.
CTCCTCCTAAATCTGAGGGTTCGACATTCAGAGCCTGAGTGCCGTGGAAAAGCGACATTACATTCTTATCATCAAGCGGCACCTCCGTGGCCTTGAAACCTGTGAGATCCTCAAGCCTTCTTATCATCGTAGGATCGTCGTGTCCGAGTATATCAAACTTTAGCAGGTTATGCTGTATCGAATGGTACTCGAAATGTGTCGTAATGATATTTGTCTCCATATCATTTGCAGGCTTCTGTATGGGGGTAAAGCTGTATATTTCTTCGGTCTGCGGAAGAACTATCATTCCTCCGGGATGCTGACCCGTAGTCCTCTTTACGCCGGTACAGCCGTCTGCCAGTCTCTGCATCTCGGCATGTCTTTTCACTATATTTCTTTTTTCGCAATATTTTTTTACATATCCGAATGCGGTCTTTTCAGCAAGCGTACCAATAGTACCTGCCCTGAAGGCCTTTCCTTTTCCGAATATCTCTTCTATATATGCATGAGCCCTCGGCTGATATTCACCCGAGAAGTTCAGATCTATATCAGGCTCTTTATTACCCGAAAAGCCGAGGAATGTTTCAAAGGGTATATCATGTCCTTCTTTATTAAGCTGTTCTCCGCAGACGGGGCACACCCTGTCAGGCATATCGCAGCCGGACATTCCCGAAAAGCCCTGAACCAGCTCGGAATCAAAATCGGTGTAATAACATTTCGGACAGATATAATGCGGCGGAAGCGGATTAACCTCCGTAATACCCGCCATGGTCGCAGCAAAGGACGAACCTACGGATCCACGGGAGCCTACAAGATAACCGTCGTCGTTCGATTTCCAAACCAGCTTCTGAGCTATTATATACATAACCGAATAGCCGTGACTGATAATGGAATCCAGCTCCTTATCAAGCCTCTCCGTGATCAGGCTCGGAACATCAGGTCCGTATATCTCATGCATTTTGTTATAGCAGATCTCCCTGAGAGTCTTATCGGAATTCTCTATTACAGGGGGACAGTTATCAGGCCTTACCGGCGAGATATTTTCTATCATATCGGATATCATGCAAGTATTGTCAACGACAATCTCCTGCGCCAGGTCATCACCCAGGAACCTGAATTCTTCGAGCATTTCATCTGTAGTCCTGAAATAAAGCGGCGGCTGGTTTTCAGCTCCTTTAATGTCCTTACCTTCCATGATAATGGTACGGTAGATAGCATCATCGGGATCGAGGAAATGCACATTACCCGTTGCAACTACCGGCTTTTTAAATTCTTCACCTAATTCTATTATGCGTTTTACAATATCCTCCAGGTCCTTCTCTGTTTTGATCGTACTCTTTTCATCCGCAAGAAGATATCTGTAATTCGATACCGGCTGAACCTCCAGATAATCAAAAAACTGCACTATCCTTGCAATTTCTTCTTCCGATCTTCCCTCGGATATAAGTTCAAACAGCTGTCCGCTTTCGGAACCCGAGCCGATCAGAAGTCCTTCTCTGTATTTATTGATCAGAGACATGGGTATCCTGGGTACACGGTTAAAATATGTGATATTAGATTCGGAGATAAGTCTGTAAAGATTAACGCGGCCGACATCATTCCTGCAAAGAAGAACGCCCTCATGCGGTCTTGCCTTTTTAATAACATCCACCGATGTTCTTCCGAGCTCATTCATATCGGCAAGCGTATTCATTCCTCTTTCTCTCGCCATATCGTAGAGCTTCATAAAAATCTTTGCCGTAACATCAGCATCGTCACATGCTCTGTGGTGATGCTGATTTACAACCTTGAAATATTTACACAATCTGTCCAAGTTGTATCTTCCCAGCTCGGGAAGGAATATATGTGCCAGAGTCATTGTATCAAGCGCCGGATAATCGTAGGGAATACCCACAACCTTTGACCAATGCTTTATAAAGCTTGTATCAAACGAAGCATTGTGCGCAACAAGAACAGCCCCCTTACAGAACTCTCTGAACTCGGGGAGAATGGTATCTATGGTTGGTGCGTCAGCTACCATACTGTCATCAATCGATGTAAGCTTTACTATCTCATAAGGAATGGGTTCTTCGGGATTTACAAATTCGGAGAACCTTCCCTTTTCATTGCCCTCGGAATCAATTCTTACGGCACCGATCTCTATAATCTTACATTTTACCGGAGAAAAACCGGTAGTCTCTATATCGAACACCACATATTCCGTCTCAAGACTCCTGTCATCACTGTCATAGACAAGGTCCTTAAGGTCATCAACGAGATAACCCTTGAGCCCGTAAATGATCTTAAACTCATCATTTTTATCGAGGCAGTGAAGTGCTATGGGGAAGCCCTGAACCGCGCCGTTATCTGTTATCGCCAGAGATTTCATCCCCCACGACTTTGCTCTTTTAATAACCTTTTCTATGCTTACGACACTGTCCATTTCAGACATAACGGTATTTAGAGACAGCTCCACTCTCTTCTTCTCGGCGTTGTCATGCCTTGATTCTTTAAACGACGGTATCTCCTTCATACCGTAAACACTTGAAAAGTTAACCTCACGCTGAAAGCTGTCATATGAGGGATTGCCCTTTATCTTATAAAAGCTTCCCTTCTTTACATATTCCCTGATGACATCTATATCATCTGCCGAAACAAAAAGCTTAATACAGATTGAATCGGTATAATCTGTAAGCGCCGCGGTGATAAGTCTCTTTCCGGTCCTGAGTTCTCTTTCTTCAAACGAAAGAAGCTCTCCCCTTATGCATACCACTCCCATATTGTCTTCTATGTCGGAAATGGAGATTGTTTCTCCATCACAGTTTCTTCCGTAGAAGCAGTCCGGATCATCCGGATTCTTCTTTCCGCCGTAGCCTTTTCTTCTGTCCGGATCATTAATCTTTTTATTTTTTTTAACACCGGACTGAGCCTTATTTTTTTCATGCGTGGGCTTATCACCCAAGCCGCCTTGTTCTGCCGGCGAACTTCCTTCACCGTCTTCTTTCCGTGAGTCAGCCGATGTCTTCACGCTATCCGATGATTGCATTCCATGCTGAGTTTGCGCTTTGTCCGGCGACTGCATTATGTCCGACGTCTGCATTATGTCCGAATTATGCATATCATCTGCAGTCTCTGCGTTCGCAGTTTTTTGCATATCGTCTGAAGGCATTGAACCTCCGAAGTATTCCATCTGTTTCTGCATTTTAGCATCACTTATCCTTCTTTCGGCTTCTTCCTTAGAAAGAGCCGAAAATGAAACATCCACAAGCATACCGAATTTTTCCGAAAAAACATTTTTCAGATACTGTGTCATCTTATCACGATACTTACCAAAAATATTACTCTCAGGATATTCCAAAAAAATGCAATTTCCTTCCGTACGTATGAAGGACATATCAAAAAAGCTGTAGAGAATCATATCAATCTCTTTCAGCTCATATAAAAAGCTGTCCTTATAGATCACCATCAGCTTTTCGGTGTCATATTTATCGGACAGGATATATCTTTCGTGAATCTTCACGCTTTCCTTTGCTCTCCTTCCGAACACATAATCCCTGATCATTTTTTCAAGGGAATAAATATATTCGGCAGCAACAAGATGTGTAGATTCCATATATATATCAAGGCGGGTTTTCTGCTCTGCCAGAACGACACGGGTAATAACCACATCATCCATGACAAAGCGAAGTTTTTCACCCAGCCTCATGTCGGGGAACACCTCCCCGAATTTATATCTGTCAGCCATTAGCTATACCTTTCTCATTCCAATGATCGAGCTCATATTTCAATGCGCCCAGCAGTTCCTCCTGAGGCATCTTCTTTATGATCTCTCCCTTTTTAAACAAAAGTCCTTCTCCTACTCCTCCGGCAACCCCGAGATCTGCCTCTCTCGCCTCTCCGGGTCCGTTTACAACGCAGCCCATAACAGCAACCTTGATATTGAGCTGCGGATAATCTTCTATAAGGTTCTCCACACTGTTCGCGAGTCCTATAAGATCTATCTTTGTCCTTCCGCAGGTAGGACATGATACCAGATCTATGCCTCCCTCCCTGAGACCGAGTGTCTTAAGGATCATCTTTGCGGTCTTGATCTCCTGAACCGGATCCCCCGTAAGCGATACCCTTATGGTATCTCCGATACCGCTGTTTAGGATAAGGCCGAGACCTACGGAAGATTTTATATTACCGCTGTAGATAGTTCCTGATTCCGTGATACCCACATGAAGCGGATAGGAAGTCATTTCAGAGATAAGCAAATGCGTTTTATAGCACATCATTACATCAGAAGACTTAATGCTTATGACAATATTGTCATAGTCCTGTTCTTCAATAAGGCGCACCTTGTCCATTGCACTCTCTACTATTCCTTCAGCAGTAACACCGCCGTATTTCTCGATTATCTGCTTTTCGAGAGAACCGCTGTTTACTCCGACTCTGATAGGAATACTACGCTTCTTTGCCTCTGTCACAACCTCGCGAAGCTTGTCCGCGCCTCCTATATTTCCGGGATTTATCCTTATCTTATCGGCGCCATGCTCCATGGCCTTTATGGCAAGCTTATAGTCAAAATGAATATCGGCAACGATAGGGATATGTATTCTTTCCTTTATCTTATCAAACGCCTCAGCCGCTTCTACGGTATTAGCGGTAGAACGGATTATTTCACAGCCGGCCTTTTCCAAAGACAATATCTGAGCTACGGTTGCTTCCACATCACTTGTTTCGGTATTTGTCATTGACTGGATGGCAATGGGATTCCCGCCACCAATCTCCACATTTCCTATTTTAATCCTTTTTGTCTCGTTTCTCGTTATCATATCCACCTCACAATTCCGATAGAATTTCCGTCTATCATACGATGCTTGATCGAGCCGCAGCTTACTTTATTTAAAAAGCTTTCCGATATCATTAAATAAAACCGCAACCATAAGCAGAAGAATGATTGCAACACCGATCCCGTTTATCACCATCTGAGCCTTCTGAGACATTTTCTTTCTCATTACCGCTTCGATAATAACAACAAGGATCTTGCCTCCGTCCAGTGCCGGGATCGGAAGCAGATTCATAAATCCCAGATTTGCCGAAAGCAGCACCGTGAAATTTACCACATTGAGAAGCACCATCAGAAATACATTACTGTTAGTTTCCTCAGCCGCCTCGGTAGCACTGTCTATAACATTACCCACAGCATCCGCTATACCGACGGGTCCGGCAAAATAATCAAGTGAAAAGCCTTTGTTAAACATCATCCTGAATGTCTGGATAACGGACACCATCTGAAGCCTCACCTCGCAGAGTCCGAATTTCATTTCCTCTCGAAAATCCTTCGCCGCTCTGTAGTCCCCGACTATCCCGAAGAGATAATTACCGTCTTTATCCTGCTTCAGACGAACGGTAGTATCATATCGCTTTCCGTCTCTTTCATAGCATACCTCTATCGGCTCTGTAGGATCATTGGTCATACGAAAAAGCTGAATCTCACGGAAGTTGTAAACACGATCGCCGTTCAGGCTTATTATGGTATCTCCCGCTTCGATTCCGGCCTCAGCCGCTGCGCTGTTCGGTTCAACCGATTTAATCTGAGCGGGATCGATATAGCTCACATGACATATGATAGTTCCGAGGATAAATGCCAGTATAAAATTAAAAAACGGTCCGGCAAGCAGAACCATCAGTTTTACGAACGCCGGTTTATTGTTAAATGCATTTTCGTCATCGGAATCCTCGTACTGCCCGTCCATCATGACATAACCGCCTATCGGAAGCAGTCTGAGGCAGTATTTAGTCTCCTTCTTCCCGAATTTTGCTATGGCGGGACCCATTCCTATGGAGAATTCCAGTACCTTAACATGATTAAGCTTTGCCACTATAAAGTGTCCGAACTCATGTATAAATACAATGACGCCGAACACTAATATTATAGATATTAATTTTAACATTTAATAAATCTCTTCAATCTGTATTTGTTTATAAAACCAAAATAATATTTGCTCATTTACCGCTGAGATAATCAGTAACACAAGGCATAACATTTATTATGTCTTCAAGAGTCGGATTAGAAATTATCTCAATCTCAGTCATAGCCTTTTCGATAAGCTCATAGATTTCCAGAAAGCTTATCTTTCCCGCAAGGAACTGTGCCACCGCATATTCATTCGCGGCATTGAATACTGCGGGAAGTGTCCCCCCGGTCTCGAGCGCTCTGTAAGCAAACTCAAGACCTCTGAAGGTCTTTGTATCGGGCTTTGCGATCTCTATACCGGAAATAGCCGAAAAATCAAGCCTGTCACCGGGAAGAAATCTTCTTTCGGGATAATAAAGAGCATACTGTATCGGAAGCTTCATATCGGGAGTTCCAAGCTGAGCGATAACCGCCCCGTCATCATACTCGACTGCAGAATGAATTATGCTCTGAGGCTGAACAACGACCTCAATCCTGTCGGGCTCAACATCAAAAAGCCATCTTGCTTCTATCACTTCAAGTCCCTTATTACAGAGCGTAGCACTGTCTATGGTAATTTTTCGTCCCATAGACCAGTTGGGATGCTTTAATGCGTCCTGAACGGTTACTGTCCTCAGCTCCTCAAGTGTCTTTCCGCGAAACGGTCCGCCGGATGCTGTCAGAAGTATCCTGCTGATATGATTTCCGGAATTGCCCTGAAGACTTTGAAATATGGCCGAATGCTCACTATCCACCGGAAGCAGCTTCACGCCGTATTTCTTAATCTCACTCATGACAATGCTGCCTGCGGTAACAAGGGTTTCCTTATTTGCAAGAGCTATATCCTTGCCGGCCCTTATGGCTGCTATGGTCGGTTCGATTCCGATCATTCCGACGATTGCCGTAACAATCATCTCAGCTTCGGGCTCGGTGGCAGCTTCAACAAGTCCCTCCATTCCGCAAAGGATCTTGACATCAACATCCTTCACCATCGTCCTTAGCTCCGATGCACATTTCTCATCCGCAACCGAAACCACCTTCGGTTTAAACTCCCTTATCTGTTCCTCCAGAAGGCGGATATTCCTTCCGCACGCGAGAGCCGTAACCTGTATATCCTTATTATTTCTGACTACTTCAAGTGTCTGGGTTCCGATCGAACCCGTTGATCCTATTATCGATATCTTTTTCAAAATTTATGCCTCTTATGCGCTTGCAAATCTAATAACAAAGGTTACCACATAATACATTATAGGTGCGGTAAAAAGGATACTGTCTATACGATCCATTATTCCGCCATGACCGGGAATGAGATTCCCGAAGTCCTTTATATCATTATTTCTCTTTATGGCCGAAGCCGCAAGATCTCCGATAACAGCGGGGATAGAAGCTATCATACATGCTCCTCCGAAAAGGATAGTAGAATGATAAATAGGATGTACCGTCCTGCTGTAAATATATCCGAAGATCATTCCGAGGAGTGTCGCACCCGCAACTCCGCCGATAAAGCCTTCCACGCTTTTCTTGGGAGACAGCTTGGGAAACATTTTATGCTTTCCGAATTTAACACCCACCAGATAAGCAAATGTATCATTACCCGATGATGCCAGGAATATCAGCACCACAAGATAACCGCCATTCGGCATTATCCTCATCAGGTAAACAAATGAGAACATTACCGAAACATAAAAGAATGTCAGAAATGCGGTCATAACCTGCTTATCATTGTATTTCGGATATCTGATAACATAAATCGCCAGATATACAAGAAGTGATACGGTCATAACTATGACCGAAATATCCATCCAGCCGATTATCAGCACAATATAATAAATAGCCGTGGAAATATAGGTTACAACCCCGAGTGAGCTCTTTTCCAGCTTATAAACCCGGAGCATTTCATATACACCTACAAATGAAACGGCCGCTGCCGCGACTCCCGTTACCACACCGCCGAAATACAGACATACGACCAGTATAGCAATTAGTGCCACCGCGCTTATCAATCTTTTCCAAAACATTACTTACATAACTCCGATCAATAATTTCCTGTCAGAAGCTTATTTATTGGAAACTCCGCCAAATCTTCTGTCTCTTCCGCTGTAATATCTGATAGCCTTTACAAAATCATCTCTTTTAAAATCAGGCCATAATGTGTCTGTAAAATAAAACTCGCTGTAAGCTATCTGCCAGGGAAGGAAATTGGATATCCTCTCCTCACCGCTTGTCCTTATAAGAAGATCCGGATCCGGAAGTTCTCTTGTATCGAGATGTGAGCTTATCATTTCTTCCGTAATATCCTCCGGAGATATCTTCCCCGATACCGCTTCGGACGCAATCTCCTTCACGGCTCTTCTGATCTCATCTCTTCCCCCGTAATTAAGGGCAATGGTAAATTTAAGTCCGGTATTCCCTGCTGTCGCATTTTCCAGTTTTCCGATAGCCTCGACAATATCGGGAGCAAGCGCGGTCCTGTCCCCGATAATGCGCACCCTCATATTATTCTTATTGGATCTTTCGATGGAATTAACAAGATAATCCCGAAGAAGGTTCATAATTCCGGTAACCTCCTCCACAGATCTCTTCCAGTTTTCCGTAGAAAAAGCATATACCGTCAGATATTCCACTCCGAGGTTGTAAACGTCCTCACAGGCATTCTCTACAGCCGTTGCCCCTGCTTTATGACCGAAGTTCCTCGGCATCATCCTTTTTTTCGCCCATCTTCCGTTGCCGTCAAGAATGACCGCTATATGTCGGGGAACATTTAACACTTCCCCATCAATTTCCTTTTCCATATATCGCTCCTCTGCAGCTTATACAGTCATGATCTCTTTTGTCTTTGTTTCTACCTTTGAGTCTATCTCTTTAATGTACTTATCCGTAGCCTTCTGAATAGCATCCTCTTTATCCTTGCCTTCATCCTCTGAGATCTCGCCGGATTTAGTTATCTTCTTTACCTCATCATTTGCTTCACGGCGGACATTTCTGATCCTTACCTTAGCTTCCTCACCCTTTTTCTTGATATCCTTGGCAAGTTCTTTTCTTCTTTCCTCAGTAAGATCGGGCAGATTAAGGATAACACTCTTTCCGTCATTATTGGGAGTGAGTCCGAGATCAGATGTATTTATCGCTTTCTCTATATCCTTTACCATCTTTGAATCCCAGGGTGTGATAATAAGAGTTTTGGCATCAGGCACATTGATATTCGCAACACCCTGAAGGCCGGTCATGGATCCGTAATAATCAACCTTAATCTTGTCAAGCATACGGGGATTTGCCCTTCCTGCTCTTATCGTTCCGAAATCACTCACAAGACTCTCGATAACTTTTCCCATTTTTTCTTCATAAGCTTCCATAATATTCTTCTCCTATCATTTTTATTTAAACTGTAATATATGTTCCCGTAAAATCTCCGGATACCGTTCTGACTATGGAATCCTCTCCCGAAAGCCCGAACAGCATCATAGGCATTTTATTTTCCATCGCAAGCACAGCCGAAGCAAGATCTATAACACCCAGCTGCTTTGCAACTATATCACTCATGGTAAGACTGTCGATCTTCTTTGCATTCGGGTCGATCTTCGGATCTGCGGTATAAACCCCATCGATTGCCTTTGCCGCAAGTATAACCTCCGCTTTGGTTTCAACAGCCATCAGAACCGCTGCCATATCAGTCGAAAAATACGGATGCCCGGTACCGCCTGCAAAAAATACGACTTCATTATTTTCAAGATAGCTCACAGCCTTATCCCTGTCAAAAAGCTCAGTCACACTGCCGCAGACAAACGGTGTCATAATGTGGCATTTAATACCTTCCATCCTGAAAACATCCGCTGCAAATATGCAGTTCATAACCGTTGCAAGCATCCCTATCTGATCGGCCTTCACCCTGTCCATATCATTTGAAGTTCTGCCTCTCCAGAAATTGCCGCCACCTATAACAATACCGGTCTCAATCCCCATATCAACGACTTTTTTAACCTGTTTTGCAACTCCTCTTACGGTTTCCTCGGAAAAGCCGTGGCCCTTATCACCGGACAATGCCTCTCCGCTGAGTTTAAGTAGTACTCTTTTCATAATTATTCTCCTATAGTTGAAATGTACATCCTGAAAACAACCATCATTCAGTATATCACAATTAAGGTATGAGTAAAACAACATTTAATTGTTACAAATTATTTTTTATAAGGTCATTTTTTGTTCATATTTATGGTTTATATTTTAACCATAGTTTTTTCATAACTCTCTCACCTTAATGGATAATGTATATCTGAGGAGGCCGCATAATATATGCGGTCTCATTTTTTTATGCACACGCCCGCCGATATGAAATATGTTGCCTTTCGGCAACCGGCGGTCGGCGCGGCGAGTATGGGGCGATAAATCTTCCATGCTCGGTTACACGCCCGCCGATATGTAGTTTGTTGCCTTTCGGCAACCGGCGGCCGGCGCGGCGAGTAGGGGCGATAAATCTTCCCTACTCGATTACACACACCCGCATTATGTCATATGATTCTTGACTTCCGTAAAAGTCTTCTGTGCTCTCTTTCCCGCTTCCGGAAGAGCCAGGCTCACAAGAGCCATAGTAATTTCGGCGATCACCGCAGCAGGGAGCACCCCGTCAAATCCGATGATCTGATGGAGCGTAAGCAGTTCTCCTCCATCAGTCGAAAACCGGAATTTTTCCCAAAAAAGCACACAGATAAGTGCTGCAGCCATACCTGCAACACAGGACCTTGCGCACGCATTTTTTCTTATGAATGTATGAAGCAGAGCCATTCCGATCGTACAAAAATTGATCACAAGCGAAAATCCCGCCAGTTCAACAGGTTTTTTTACACTATAGGACCAGAGATATGTCGCCAGAAGCACTAAAAATGCAGTAATGTATCTATATTGCTTCGGCACCTCATCATTATCGTTTATAAGCATTTTTGCAACCGGCATTTCTCTGAAGATATCATTGAAGAGTATACCCAGTATAAGATAGAGCGATACCTCTATAATCGCCATAATGCATAAAACCGCACTGACGCTGAGAAGAATGCCGCTGACCTTGTAATGTATTTCACCCTTCATCAGAAGCTTGAAAAACGAATTATAAAGTGATATCTGATTTGTTTCGATGCCCTTTATATAATCCTCAGCCATAAAGGCTCTGATAAAAGCCCCTTCCACAAATCCGAAGAACACCAGAAGCAGTGAAGCTATAAACGATAAGCCTCTGGCGCGGCGTATTCCCATGGGATTGGAAAAGCACAAAAACAGTATAAATATGGCTGCATTTCCCACAAGAAGCAATCCGTTCGAAAATAGCTGAATGCCTTCATACCAGATCATATCATTTCCGTTAATTATTGAAATGTCAAGGAATGAAGTCATTCCTCCCGGAGGCGCACTGTAGAAAATTCCCATCAGTATCCCTTCAGGTCCCTTCATCGCAATAACGGTAATGATAAAAGCAAGCATAGCTGCGGATAACACAATACTTCTGAAAACATTCAGCTTAAGTATGCCGTCAAAGCCGAAATTGGTAACAAAAAGGGCAATGGCAAAAAGGATCAGAAGCACATACTTTCCTTCAATACCGAATATACTTACCAAAACCTGTTCCAGAATATTTATGATCGATGCAAGCATTACCCCGGAGACAAAAACGGAAACACCTGCCATTATCAGCTTCAGCAGATTATTCTTTTGGGCAAGCCTTATTTCAAAAAAAGAGGGGATTGTCATGATTGCAGGAAATTTCAAGGAATAATAATACTCATTCATGGCTATCGCTCTCCATATTATGAGCATTGCCGCAAAGCAACCGATAGCATACCAGACATAACCGAAGCCCATTACGCAGGTATTATAGGGAATGCTGAAGAAAAGCATATTACCTACCGAAAACATAACAAAGGATACACTCAGAACATAAGTATTTATTCTGTTTTCTCCGACGCAAAAGCTTCTTATATCCACTGTTTTCCCCCCAAAGGCAAAAATCTAATCCCTGCTTTCTATCACTATAGCGGGATCGGAGGTTATTATTATCCCGACTTCATCTGTAATCTCATTGCTGACACCCCTGCTGCTGCATTTATCAAGCTTTAAGCCGTCAGCCTTGTATTTAAACCCTTTAAGCGTAAGAGACGCTATATGATCGCCGTAAGGAATGACCGATACATATTTCCCGAATGCATCATCTCTTTGAAGCCTAAGTTCATTTTTAATGAGTCTTATCCGGTTACACTTATCCACGATGCATGCCGGAATATCATTTTGCATAAACCTGCCCAGAAGATAAATATTTGCCAGCATGTGATCCGCCCTTCTTCCCAGAGCACCAAATATCATCACTTCCTCGGGTTTTCTTTTCAAAGCCTGCATCACAGCCGCCTCGGTATCCGTATCATCCTTGACTGGATTCAATTCTATTATCTCCTCCGCTGATGAAACAACCCTTTCATAGAATTCTCCGACGGAATCAAAATCTCCCACGGCCAGATTTATATGTATCCCCTGACCATAGAGAGCCCTGCAGCCCTTATCAATCCCTATGACAAAAGGAGGCTCCGAAAAGCCTCTGTATATGTCTGAAAGAAGCTCTTCGTTTAATTCTCCGCCGGCTACCATTAAGATTTTCATAGCTCACGCCTTCTTAAGCTTCATATTAAACTCGGAGACATTCTTTTCTATATCCCCGTTAAATACCGCAGTTCCGGCAACTATCACATTTGCTCCGGCCTCAAGTATGTCATCTATATTCGAAAGATTGACTCCGCCATCTATCTCTATATCCGTACCGAGTCCTTCCTCATTTAAAAGCTTTCTTAACCTTCGCACTTTATCAACGGTATAAGGTATAAGCTTCTGCCCTCCGAAGCCGGGATTTACTGACATGATAAGGACCATATCCAGCTTGGGAAGTATCGTATTTAAAGCACTGATATCCGTTGCGGGATTTAATGCTACTCCCGCCTTCATCCCAAGCTTTTTAATGGCGTCCACAGTAGCATCAAGATGCTTTACGGCTTCATAGTGAACCGTAACTATGTCGCATCCCGCTTTCTTATAATCCTCAAGAAATCTGATGGGCTCATCGATCATAAGATGAGCATCTATCAAAGCCTCCGGAACAGCCTTTCTCACATATTCTATGACAGAGGGTCCGAATGAAATATTCGGGACAAAGTTCCCGTCCATCACATCGACATGAATGCATTTTACTCCGGCCTTTTCAACCCTTTGAAGACTTTTCTCCATATTGCCGAAATCGATCGACAGTATGGAAAGTGATAATATGTTTTCCATAAAGCTTTACCTTCCGTTAATCTTTTTTTACCAGTTTTTTCTTCTTTGCTTTATCTCTTCATAAAGCTGCTTATAGCTCTCGTATCTCTCGCTGCTGATCTTCCCGGCGCCTAGAGCCTCCTTGATCTTACAATCAGGTTCATTTATATGCGTGCAGCCTCTGAATCGGCACTCACCCTCATACCTTGCCATCTCCCTGAAATAAAGATAAAGCTCCTTTTCATCTATATCCGTATTTAAGATATCCGAAAATCCGGGAGTATCCATAATAAATGTGTCATCATCCAGCCGAAGCACTGTAGTTTCTCTGGTAGTGTGCCTTCCGCGTCCCAGCTTTTCACTCAGCTCGCCCGACTTTTGTTCCTCGGTACCGAAGAGCATATTTATCACGGATGACTTTCCCACTCCGGAAGGCCCGGTCAAAATGCTGTTTTTGGATTTAAGCTTTTCACGGAGCTTATCAATCCCTTCTCCCGTTAGAGCTGAGACAGACATGACCTCATAACCGGCTTTCCCGTAAATGTCCGACATTTTATCATACTCACCATCCGTATCGAGATCAAGCTTATTGATGCAGATGATAATGTCAATGCCGCTCTGCTCCATGCTGATAAGCATTCTGTCGAGAAGGCCCATATTGATCCTTGGCTTCGATACCGCAAAAATGATAATCGCCTGGTCAGCATTTGCAGCTGCCGGGCGTTTAATTTCTGATCGTCTTGGCAAAATGGATACGATATGACCGGTTCTTTTTTCTTCATCGATTATATCAATCTCAACCTCGTCGCCTGCCAACGGCTTCTGCCCCTTATTGCGGAAAACACCTCTGGCTTTACATTCATATATTATATCTTTGGCGGTCTCCACATAGTAGAAACCGCCAATTCCT
>CACYCJ010000309.1 GCA_902772925.1 uncultured Lachnospiraceae bacterium | reverse complement strand
TCAAAGGCCCGATGATTTTCGTAACCGGGAACAGGGTCTACAAGATATATCCCGTATGTATCGTGATACTCAACCACAGGATATCCGACTTCTTTTAATTTTCGACAAAGGGTTGTCTTGCCTGTAGGACCTTGCGTGCCGCCGATGATGATTGTTTTTCCTTCTTTCAGCGCTTTTGCAAGTTCCTTTGCACGTCGCTCGCCTAGTAATGGAACAATATAATTATCGTCAATTCCAGGAATAATCATCACTCTTCCTCCTGTTCCGTTGCATTAAGAACTTGGTTAATATCAATACTCTGGATCGAATACGTGTGCGTTATGGTTTCCACATATTGCTCGGTTTCGAACTCAAATAAGATTTCCCCATCGTCCAAAATAGTTTTTTCAATCGACTTTGACAGAGCACAGCCGTCGTATTTATTAGATTTGTTCACTGTTTTGGTATACTGATCCATGATTGCGGCTTCAGCAGATTCGGTAGAGTCAAAAACTCCAACGACTTCATCGCTATCCCAGGCCATATCGTAACTCATGTCATTACAGCTATGAAGCGTCACCAAATATAACATCACTCATCCTCCTTCCCACAATCCGCACACCGATTCTCACAGGTAACGACCCTCTCGACATGCGGTTTACCATTTGCATCAAATGAACCATAGAGCCTACAACTAGGGCGATACTTATCACAATTTTTGCAAGATTTGTTGGGCATTAGGTCTCCTTTCAAATATCAATCTGTCTTTCTTCTGGCGTGCCATCTGACGTTATCGTCATACGCGGTTCCCTGTCCTTTTGTAGATTTTTTATATGATCTTTTTGACCAGAATCGTCTTTTACACTCAAAAGCGCCACTATTCTCTTTGGCGTATTTTTTACAGAAGTCGGACATATCGTTATTGAGGCTTTCTTTCCAGGTTCTGTATTTCTCGCAAGAAGAGTGGCACGCTTCATGTCGTTCTTCACAATTCTTACATGGGCCGGGGTTTTTACGGCGTACTGCCTCTTTCATTTTTGCTTGCGATCGCATGTCATAATATTGCATCACTTATCTCCTTTCTTATCCGTAGTGGAAAAACAAAAGACTCCCTGCAAATATCATTTCGATACTCACAGAGAGCCTTCAATTACACGGCTCATCGTCGGGGTTCGTCCATCTTTCAGGTATCATACCGACCGTCTCGCCATCCGTCCATAAAGGAGGTTGTAAATTCTGCGTACTAAAATATAAACGAGTCAGCTTTCACACCAAGCCGCTTTGCCATCCTTTTGCGCTTATAGTCGATTGTGTCACCAATCTTTTCGTTGTCAATCAGATCCGGAATCTTCCTGACTTCTCTCAGAGTCACATATACATCTGCCATCTCCTCGTGCAGATTGTCGACAAGTTCTGAGTAGGTCTTACCATGGACAAGATTTTCGCCCCTCCGGTATCTTGCAAGCTTGAGACACGCATGAGCCAACTCGTTACACTCCTCAGCCATCTGTTCCAATGTTGCAGGCACTCCGATCGCATCCACCAGTGCCTTGGGTTCTTTGTCAGTCAACCTTATACCTCCCACGAACACCACGAGTTCCGTCTTCGTTCAGAACAACATTCTCGAACTTCTTATATGCATCGAGATACCACTCCTTCTTATCCCCGTTGAAGGTAAGCTCATAGTACATACCATCATGCAGGGTACTGGAGATCAGATACTTCCAGTTCTGCAGGATCTTGGCCTTCCATACAATAAACGTATCGAACGGCACTGTTGGATCTGTTGCGTCCAGGTGCTTCAAAATATAAGCGTTAACGATATCAAGTGCTTTTATGTCCATCATTATTCATTCCTCCAAAATTTCTGTGCTGCTGTCTGATCCTTGTGCATCCGAATATAATCATCGGGATCAGTCTTCTCGCCGTCCATATCCTTCAAAAGCTTCTTATCCCAAAGATCCAACAGATAATTCCATGACGAAGCATGTCTTCCTGGGTTTTTCTTGATCTGCTCATAGATCCATGCTACCGGAATATAAAGACCATTCACTCTTCCTTCACCTCCGCTTGAGGGCACTTAGGAAATTCCGGCCCTTTTACTAAAACTTTAATATCCAAAATTTTCTCAGACTTGGCCTTACATATGCCCCAGTTCATTCCTGGAACAGTGTCAAAATAACGGCAATGCTTACATCTCGTGAAAGTCATTTTGGTCACCTCTTGAAATTATGTTCAAGTTCATCCACTGTAACGGGTTTTCCATCGGGCCATACTGCATCTGTTAGTCCGAATAGATAAGCGCTAATAAAAGCCATGTAAACAGTGTTCGTGTTCTTATCAACGACATAAAAATAGCCGACAGCCGTCTTATCCTTGTATTCAACAATGCTGGGTTTTGCATAACCGGAATCAGGATACGACGTTGCGTTATTTGCGTTACAACCTCCGCATCCGACGATAAGAAACGTAAGGCAGATAAAACACGCTAATATTTTTTTCATACTTAATCTCCTCTCAAATCATGATGCTTGGAAATATAAATACCCTGCCAGCCTCTGCGTCTGTAATAGGCTTTAGCGGTTGCCGCCTGTGTCAGAGACTTAGTGTACTCAATTCCACGAATATAAAAGCCTTGCTCCTTACACCAGTCTAGATACTCGGTGAAATACTCCGTATCGTCTCGGCTGACACGCTTGCTATCAGAATATAAAACTGACTCCTGGTTGACGGTCTTGATCAGGTTCTTATGGCCATTAGCGACTAGCTTCCTTACAAAGACATCTCCGCCATTAGGCATTACTACAAGCCCCATGTCGACTAGTTCTTCCATGACGTGCATCAGACTTTCATACACCGACCATGCTCTTGGCGCAGGCTTAATCATCTTTGTATGCTCTTCCCGGAAACCCTTCAGGCACATGTAATAAAGATCTGTATTGTCGAAATATAAACCTTTGCACCCTGCCAGTTTGAAACGATTGGCTTCTGAGATGAGATGTTCTCTCCATTTGGGATCTGTACAGTCCACCCAATATTCTCCGGGCCATCCGCTGTATTCTGCGATTCGCAGGTCTTTGAATTCATCGTAGTAAGACCTCCCCTTCTCCAGAGCGCACGCATTCAAATATCCGTATACGTGTACGCCTCTTGCTACTGCCGCTTTAATAATCTTCGGATCTATTCCATCCGGGTCAATAACCGCCAGATCGTTTTTCTTAGACCGGTCCAGCGTCTTGACCACATAGTCTTGTTCAAAACAATATCTTAGAGACATATTTATTCCTCTCCTCGTTCTTGCCAAGGATACTTCTCAGCCATCTTGCCGTCTGTAATTTTGCAGTAACATTTGCTATCGCCTTTGACATAAAGACCGTTGTTTTCGATGTTAATGTCGCAGTTCTTGTACTTCCCGTAGATACTCCTGTCACAGTCTTTGCAGTAATTTTCTCTATCTACCATGCTCTAACTCCTCTCCACGCTCTTAATATCTTAGAGACATTTCTGGTTCCTCTTTCTAGTGTCTTTTACTTGGTTGATAGCTTTGAATATATGCTCAGCGTGATAGTATGGTGACGTTCCATCGTGTACGGTTGTGAGTCCTCTTGTGGCCAAAGCGACCTGAATAATGAC
>CACYCJ010000308.1 GCA_902772925.1 uncultured Lachnospiraceae bacterium | reverse complement strand
TCCAAGACACCGGTTTACAGATTATATAATCCTAATGCAGGAGATCATCATTATACAACCAGTGTTGCAGAGAAGAATAATCTTATAAGTGTCGGTTGGAAGGATGAAGGTATCGGTTGGTATTCAGATGATAACAAGGGTGTTGCCCTTCAGAGATTATATAATCCTAATGCAAAAGCAGGATCACATCACTATACAACAAGTGTTGCTGAAAAAGATAATCTCGTAAAAGTAGGCTGGAGATATGAAGGCTTAGCCTGGTATGGTATGAAATAAAGTGATTATAGGGGTGTGTTACTGAATACACCCCTATAGTTTTATTGAAATAGCTTAATAAATGAGTAAAATCGAAGGTGAAGAGGAGTGTAGTGAGGATGAAAAAAAATATCTTGAAAAAAACCATAGCCGGCATTATGGCATCTGCTATTATTCTTTCTATGAATGCAGTGAACAGCATTTCATTGAGCGCGGAAGGATTACAGCAGAATGAAGAGATACCTGTTTACAACGATGTTGAAGAGGCTACAGGAACTGACAGTTTTTCGGATGAAAACTCCGATTATGAAACCAATGATAATGATGAAGAAAACCTGATGGACGGATCCTACAGATATGTCTATTTTGGTAAATATCAGCAAAGTTATATAGAAGATGGTGAGATACATAGAAGATTTCGCTATCACGATATACGGGAAGGCTTTTTTTCAGAAGACGGCTATAGTTATTATGGAAAAGATTATGGACTTGGGGAAAATATATATGTTGTAGAACCCATTAAATGGGTAGTACTGAAAGAGGATGGTTCTTCACTAACATTAATGTCAGAAAAGAGTTTGTCAAATGAATATTTTTCATGGGATGAGATGACCGGTTGGAGAGACAGCGGTTGCAGAAAATGGTTAAATGAAGATTTCTGTAATGCAGCATTCTCAAAGGAAGAAAGGAATGATATTTTGGAGACAGAAAATATTGTTCCTCAGTTTACCTATAAAGAAGGATTAAAATATGACAGAGAAGATATAGTCGTAAAAGATAAGGTATATCTTGTAAGTAATAATATGTTAAATTCTATGTCTTCTGATCTTGTTGTTACAACAGGTACCGATTATGCCGGATCAAATAATAAAGAATATTGGTTGCTGGATGGACAAAGTAATCATTATGGTTATATATGGAGTGACTATGTCAATGGAAACGGAGAAGTTAATACTTGGGGTATGAGATATAGGAAAGGTATGAGACCGGTTATCCGTGTAAAGAAAAACAGTAAGTATATAAAAACAGAAATTGATCAGGCTACATTTGACAAGCTTACAACCACAAACAGTCCGGAAGAAGAAGCATATTACGATCTTGTTTTTGATCGGGCGATGAATCCTGACAGCTCTTCGGTTAGGTTTAGTGATTTCACAGATATGATAAAAGGTTCAACACTTATCCCGGGAATTGAAAGAACACACATTGTTAACGGCGGAAAACATGAAGCTTGTACAGAAATGGTTATGCAGGGGGTATGTAAAACACCAAAATATACTCTGATAAGCGCATATTGTTCCCGTGAAAAAAATAAACATAGTTCGGTTTTATATGTTATGAAAGATGGAACCGACAATGACTTATGGGATAGTGGAACATATGTTGTAACGATTGTTTTGAAAATGAACGGAAAACCTCTTACATGTCATGTTGGCGGAATTGCTTATGGAAATAATACCATATACATTGCCGACAGCAATAAAGAAAATATGGTAAATGGCAACTACAGAGTATGGAAACTTTCGGAAAAACAAATAAATAAAATTATAGATAATGCTGAAAAAAATAAAATCGATGCGGTTGAGGTAAATGTCAGTGATTATATACCTGTAACGGCTGTTCCTTCATTTGTAAATGTACATGGAAAGTATCTGTATGTTGGAACATTTTATGATAATGATAAATATCATTATAACCCCAAAAAACGAACTGAGCTTCGGGTATGTGATATTCAGACGGGAGATCAAGTTGGAAATACTATCTATCTTCCTACATTTACGGGGCAGGGAGTTGATATAGTTGAGAAAAAAGGTATAACATATTTTCTTATATCTTCTTCTTTAGGAAGAAATAAACCGTCAGAACTGATTGTGGCAGAATTAATTGATGGAAATGCAGCACTTAGGAATTCAATAAAAATGCCAAACATGGGTGAAGATGTTTTTCTTGATGGAAATATTCTTTACATAGGGTATGAGTCGGCCGCCGCAAAATATAAGGATACATCTGATAGAACAACAAACCCCAAAATGATAAGGCCGCTTGACAGGGTTATTAAAGTGGATATTTCTGAATTTGTTCCGGAATCGACAAGAACCACAACGATTGTTATGTACCGTATGTATAATCCGAATTCGGGTGAACATTTTTATACATCATCTTTAAAAGAAAAGGATATTCTCGTAAAAGCCGGTTGGAAATATGAAGGAGTTGCTTGGAATGCACCTTCGAGCTCGGGAATACCTGTTTACAGACTCTATAATCCCAATGCAGGTGATCACCACTATACAATGAGTGCTGCAGAAAAAGACAGTCTTGTAAATGCAGGTTGGAATTATGAAGGAATCGGATGGTATTCCGATCCGAATAAAGGAGTTCCGCTTTATAGATTATATAATCCTAATGCTGTAGCCGGAGCTCATCATTATACAACCAGTGAGAAAGAACGAAACAGTCTGGTACAGGCCGGTTGGAAGGATGAAGGAATAGCTTGGTACGGAGTAAAGTGACTAGCAGATTACGATTATCAAATGGGGAATGGCTTTTATTTGATTTTTACATTAGGTAAGTGATAGCTGTGAAATAGCAATATAACCGTCAAAATGTCGGCAAAATCATCTTGATTTGCCGACATTTTTGAATATCCTATCCGGTACAATAAAGGAACAGGGTCTTACAAAGTCATTCGCCAACATCTTAGTCACTATCGATCAGCTGTCTGGATACGAGGTCGGAGAAGAATCCGCCTTTTTTGATCAACTCATCATAGGAGCCTTCTTCCACTATCTTGCCGTTGTCGAAGGCTATGATCCTGTCGCATTCTTTTATGGTAGAAAGTCTGTGGGCGATGACAATACGGGTGCAGTTAAGGGAGTTGAGTGATTCTGTAACCTTTTTCTGTGTAATGTTATCAAGCGCACTTGTTGCTTCGTCAAATAAGAGTATACTCGGTTTCGGGGCGATGGCTCTTGCTATGACAAGCCTCTGTCTTTGACCGCCTGACATTCCGCCGCTTCCTTCACTGACCATGGTATACATACCCTTAGGCATAAGTTTAATATCCTCTGCCATGCCTGCCATTTCAGCTGCTTTCCAAGCTTCCTCTTCACTCAGCCAGGGAGCGGAGATGGTAATATTTGAAAATATATCTCCGGCAAAAAGCTTTCCGTTCTGAAGCACCACTCCGATGCTCCTTCTCAGCGACCTTATATCCATATTATCCAAATCCATATTATCATAATATATCGCGCCTTCGTCCGGTGTCAAAAAACCAAGCATCAGCTTAATAAGCGTGCTTTTGCCGCAGCCGCTCTTGCCTACGAAAGCCACATATTCACCGGGCTTTATGGACAATGAGATTCCGTCCACTACATTCGGGCCATCTTCCGTATACTTGAAACGAAGATTGTTGATATCTATAGAACCTTTAAGTGAGGTTACCAGTTTTCCACTGTCACTCACCTCGGGAGCAGCTTTTAAAATTTCTTCACCCATATTAAGCGAAGGAATAAACATTGAAAGCATTCTTCCGGAATATGCAATGGAATTTATCCCGGCCATGGCAAGTCCGAAGGAGCTTGTGAATGCCGCAAACTCTGCCAGTGAAATGTTATTTTTATACGCTATGATATAGAACCAGAGCAGTCCCGCATAGTTTATTGCCGTAATAAGCTGAGGTCTCATGAAGGCAGGGAACTTTGCCGCAAATGAAAACCCGGATTTTTTTGAATAACTATCCATCCATTTTCCGTAAGCTCTTTTTTCACTGCCGCTCACCTTTATTTTTTCGATACCGGATATAATGTCAAAGACCAGTCCGTTGTTTTCCTTGGTGTATTTGAGCTGACCCTCATATAAATGCTGCTCCTGCCTGATAGTTATAAAGAGTACCAGGATCATAAGGAAGAAAACTATAAGTGAAGGGAAAAGGAGTTCTCTTGCTATAAAGAACAGCTGGATAAGATAGCATAGTGATACTATCATTGTCATTAAAGTATTAAGCATATCCCAGGAGAGCAGAGTCGGAACATAGTTAAGTGCCGATATCTGCTGTGCCAAAGCACCGGAGCTTTTGTCGGTAAAAAAGTCAGCAGGAAGCAGCAGTATCCTTGCAAAGATAGCATTTTCGGATGTTACATTCATTCTTGATTTTACGCGGCTTACAAGCGATGATTTTACCGCAGTGATAAGCCAGGATCCGACCGCGGTGGCGATAAGTAATGTTGCAAGAGGCAGCAGCAGCGTCACCTTACCGGAAGGAATGATGTCAGAAAATGCGATCTTGGTGATTCGCGGAGTCAGCATTCCTATCAACATTATCAGTATTGAAGTGAATACTATCAAAGCCACATCATATGCTTTTATGCGTCCCAAAAGGAATATCACATATTCCTTTTTTGTCATCGGCCTCAT
This sequence comes from uncultured Lachnospiraceae bacterium, assembly GCA_902772925.1. Taxonomy (GTDB): domain Bacteria; phylum Bacillota; class Clostridia; order Lachnospirales; family Lachnospiraceae; genus Eubacterium_Q. The sequence goes on along the minus strand of CACYCJ010000308.1, from coordinate 3,567 downwards.
AGGAAGAGGCTTATAGAAACACCAGGCATTCTCCTCAAACATATCTTTATTCTTGCCTGTTATATGAATCTTTTTGTATGTGCTTTCGTCTATATAATAGTATCCCCAAAGCTTTGCCGGATAGAGTGTGACAGTTTTTCCCGTATCCTTTCGGATGGCAAGGAGCACGCCGTCACCGTCCTTCCACCACTTGTCATCAAGCTTAATGTGACGCTTTGTCATCCCCGAATATCCGGTAATATAGTCAATACAATCCTCAAGCTTTTTAAAGTGGCACTCTTCTTCCGGTATAGGCTGACCTAAATATTTACAGATACACTTTATCTGATCTATATCTGATTCTAAAGAAGGATAATCATCATATATTCTGCTTCTGCCGCTGACGGTATCTGCAAGCTGCCTGATGCCGGAATCAAGAGTATGATCGTCATTTTTTATTCGTTCTTTTAATTGATTTTTTAATCCGTATTCTTCCATATAAAAATCCTTACTCCGATAATACAAGCTGCTTATAAAGACCGCCTTCATTTAACAGTTCATCATGGCTTCCGCGCTGGACAACCTTTCCGTGATCCATAACTATTATTTCGTCACAGTCTCTGATGGTTGAAAGTCTGTGTGCAACTATTATACAGGTGACGCCTCTGTCTTTAATGAATTCGGAAACGTTATGCTCCGTTCTTGCATCCAATGCGGCAGTTGCTTCGTCCATGATTATGATGCTCGGATCACCTGCCAGCACTCTTGCTATCTCTATTCTCTGACGCTCACCGCCTGACATATCCTTGCCGCCTTCTTCGATAACTCGCTTGTAGCCGCCCTTTCTTTCGAGTATCTTCTTGTGTATATCGGCATCTCTTGCAGCAAGTATCATTTCAAAATCATCTATAGTGTTGTCCCACATTTTAATATTATTAGCTATGGTATCGTGAAACAGCACAACCTCCTGGTTTACCATAGAAACCGAGCTTTTGAAAATGGCGGGAGAAATCTGATCTATGGACTTTCCGTCATAAAGTATCTCACCTGTCCATGGCTTGTAAAGGCCGGTCAGAAGCTTGGCTACAGTGCTTTTTCCGGAACCTGAGCCACCGACAAATGCTACTCTTTTTCCGGGAGTAAGCGTAAGATTAAAATTATTTATAAAAGGCTCAGAGGCACCGGGATAGCCGAAGGAAATATTTTTAAGCTCGATATTACCACTGAGCTTGCCTGCATTTTCAACCTGCTCCATGGATTCCGGAAGAATTGAGTAGGAATCTACGGGAGTTTCCATGACATCGTTTATTCTTTCCATGGCGGTGGACATTTCCATAATGCCCTGACCTGCCTCGATGAGTAAGTTCAGAGGAGTCGTGAAAGCGCTCATGTACGCCTGGAATGCCAGGAGGAGACCTGTAGTAAGCTGATTATCCATAATAAAGTACAATCCCAGGATAAGGATAAATACAGAAGAAATCTGTTGTATAAGTACGGGTGCGGCTCCGAGAAACATATTTGATTTTGAAAATGCAACTCTGGCCTTTACAACAGATGCCTGGATACCGGACCAGCGTTCAAAGAAACCGCTTTCTGCTCCCGATGCTTTTATAGTATCTATCATATCAATGCCCGAAACCGTAGTCGCGTCAAGCCTTCCCTGATCCCTAAGCTGGGTACGGGTTATCTTTCGCCTTTTTTGAGAAATGAGTCGCGCAACGGCTATGTTAAGAATGACGGTAAAAATGCCTATAAGAGAAAGCGTAACACTGTAGCTGAACATTATTATAAGATAAAAAACAATCATCATCGCATTCATGAGGGCAGGGGCAACCTGCTCTATCATGACACTCGCAACACGGTCGTTTGATTCCTGACGGCCTGCCAGATCGCCTGCCTGACGCCTTGTAAAGTAGTCTAAAGGAAGGTGAAGAATATGCCACATGAAGCGCGCATTTGAGGATGCGGAAATAGCTCCGAGTGAACGCTTTACAAGACGCATATTTATAAATGAGGTAATTAGATGAAAACAAATGAGACCTGAAAATATAATACAAAAACCGATATACCAGTTTTCCCTGTCACCGGGCAAAATGTAGTCTGTAAATATACGCGTCATTACAGGGAAGAATATTCCGGCGGCATAAGCAAGTATAAAGGTGATCGTGAGAGGAATAATGTATTTCCCGTTCTGTTTAAGTGACTGCATTAAAAAGTAGGGAGTTCCTCTTTTTGAACCCTCCGGTACAAAATCCGGACCGGGAGAAAGGTGGATTACAACGCCTGAAAAAAGCTTTCTGAAATCATCTGCAGGAAGCTTCGAAGAGCCTTTGGCCGTGTCGTTGTAATAAAAGATATTGTTTTTTATGCCGGTCAGCACCATAAACTGACCGTTGTTATTTAATACTATAGCGGGAAGCTGCTTGAGTGCCGATAATTCTTCAAAGGAGAGCTCCTTTTTTTCAGCCTCCATACCATATTCCTTCGCGGCATTTATTATATTTTCGGCGGTTGTTCCGTCCTTTGAGATACGGCAGACGGTATTAAGCTTCTCAGTGGGAATCCATTTTTTGTAATACCCGAGAACCATGCCAAGTGCGGTCGCACCTGATTCGGATGGCTCAAGCTGAAGGAGCACAGGGACTTTTTTTAATATACTACTCATGACTACCTCCGACTACTGCATCAGAAAAGAGATCAGACGAACCTCATCCACAACTACAGATACCTGAACGGTTTCATGCAGGTGATCCCTCATTTCTTCGCCCGCGATCAAAGCATACGGATAGCCGTAATCGCCTTGCATTATCTTGTCAGACATCCAGTCAAGATTAAAATATTTCATTGCCTCGGCCCTTGAAATCGGATATGCAGAAACCTGGGTTTCGGTGCTGCTTACTTCAAAGCCGTCTGCTGTTCTGATGATTGCCGGTTTATCAACATAATCTTTCCAATTATCATTTTCCGCATCAATAATACAGATAATGTAAAGATCTTGATATTCCTCCGGGACACTTTCGCCATCTTCTATAGTCTCATCATCGTTATACACATTCCATACCATCCCCGTCATAGTTTTTACTACGGGGATGGTTCCGGTGAAACCCCATACTATGAAAGCGGCAAATACCACGATCAGCGCGATGATAAGCACTGTGGTTCCGGTTCCCGTAACACGGATATATTCATCCAGCCTGTCTGGGGATGCAACCTCCTGTTTTTCATTTTTTTTCGTTTTTTCAGATTTCATGTATATACCTCTCATTTCTAAAAATGTCACACAGGGCAAGTACGGAGTACCGGTCACCTTGTAACATCTGCTTAACGGATTTCGGATAATATAGCATTATAAATATCGTTTGGTGTGAAATCAAGGGTTTATAACCCCGGAAGCAGATATTAGTATTGTGAAAATAGACTTTTTGTGACTCGAATGTTATAATTCAATGATAATGATTCATAACATGAATTCAAAAGCTATAGCATAAATCGGAGGCTATTATGGCAAAAGGTATTTTTATAACAATGGAGGGTCCGGACGGATCCGGCAAAACTACACAGATAGAAAAGCTGAAAAGCTATCTTGAG
>CACYCJ010000307.1 GCA_902772925.1 uncultured Lachnospiraceae bacterium | reverse complement strand
TTAGTACCGCTTGATGCTTCGCCTACTCCAGTAACATAATCTTCATCCCCATTATTAACGAAAGTATAAGGGATATTCTGACCCACCTGGCCTCTTTCATTCACCCATGAATCTGCCACTTCATATCCAGTTCTTCCCGTATTCTGTATCCAGCAGATAACCATATAAGGGGCTTCTGTATTCATGGTCCAGCCAGCATATACATGGGTACGGTCTTCGATCGTTCCGCCAAAAACGAAAGGTGTAGTACATTCCGGATCAGCAAACCAACCGTCAAAGTGATAACCAAGACGTTCCATATCTTTTGTTGGTTTTACAGTAACTTCACCTGATTTTACAAACTGAGGTGCAATATATGTACCTTTGTTTTCATGGAACACCAGCCACTGACCTTCTGGAGCTTCAACTGAGAAAGTCACGCTTCCGCTGATCGTGATCTTTGTTTCATTCGGGTAAACAGTACCAGCTGTCCAGCCTGCGATATTGCTTCCTCCTTCTGAAGCCTGCCATCCTTCAAAGTTGTGTGTAGCATCTGGCGAATAAGCCATGTTCACTGTATATTCAAATGATGGATCGTCATTCGGTGTCCTTAGGAAACCATCTGTTCCGAGAGAAACACCATTATCTCCCAGATATGTAACATCTACTATTTTATAAACTGCTGCATAATAGTTTATGACATCACCCTCATGAATTCTGTCATTATTAGCCAGCTCTTTCACATCTGAGCGAATGTCTTCGATCGTGTATCTTTCAGACTGTGCGGTATAACTCTGCTCCGTTGTCCAGCCCAGGAAGTGGTAACCGTCAGGTATCGTTCCAGCACCAGGATCATAAACTATCTGATTGATATCATCATCACTATCATCCGCGTTCTTAACATACACAGTTTCTATAGGATCACTACTGCCATGGCCATAGAAGTTAATCTGTACTCGAGCGTTATCACCGCCTTCACCATTTCCTACTACCGCGTAAATTGAGAATCCATCAGTCTTGAAGTTTATCTTGTCATCTTCAGTTTTACTGTCTAATACTTCAGCTCCATCCTTGCTAAAGTGGATGATTTCGTAATCGGCCTCCTTTTTGTCTTTCTTGAGGCTGTTCATAGTTATTTTAACATCAACATCAGATGAAGGTTCTACTTCATCACCACCGGAAAGAAGAGTGATATCATAGAAGCGAATTAGTTTAACATCAAAATCAGACTTTGCTTCTTTCAGCGCCTTCTTGGCTTGAGCACAGAGTTTGTCATAATCATAGTCAGAGTCAGGTTCTTTCTTGATTTCGGTTACAGAAAGTTTGGTATCCTGCGGAAGCTCTGCATTCTTTCCTACCAAAACAGAAACAGAATAATCCTTACCTTCTTCAACTAGTTCAGTGTTGTGGGTAATGAGCTTCTTCTCTTCAGGTTCAGCATTCTGCACCTCAGGCTTTGCAGCTGGCGCTTCTTCTGCCTTTTTCTCTTCCTCTTTCTCAGCCATCTGCTCAGATTCTTCTCTAATCGGCTCGGCTGAAGCAGCGTTTTCTGTTTTCTCTTTCTGTTGTATTTCTTCGGCTGCCGGCAAATCGATACCGCCTTGTTTCGCAGCTTCGTCCTTCTCCAGCGTCATTGCCGGAAGAATCAACGAATAGACCGTAACCACAACAACTATCGAAGCCATAGAAATAATCAGTGCTTTTCTCTTGCTGATAGCATCGATAGAGACCTTCATAATACGGTTGATGAAATTATTGTTTTTCTTCATTTTCCTTATCCTTCTCACATTTAAAGGATGTAATTTTGTGCGAATCACATAAGCCCATCTATAATGTCGATCTCAGATTCGAAATAAAATACGTAAACGTTTTCGGTTTTTTTCACCGCACCTTAACAATCATACATATTAATATATGTGTGTCTCAAATTGTGTGTTATATAACTATACGAGAGTATTCTACTACATATCCCGCACATATTACAACTCTTTTCCTCCTTTATATAGGAAAAAAATTAATATTAAATTAAGATTCACAATTTATTTAATTTTCTTTTAACCTTTTTACACATTATATAGTTCTCTCCCTTTCATAAGTACAATATTCCGTATCATATTATTTTTTACTAAAAACCGCAGTATTTCCTCATTTCAACTATATATTATCAATCATATCGTCCAAATAACCGTCACTGGTCTGATAAAAGAGAAATAATATTCAAATGTGTTTACAAGTCTTTGTATAAATTATCTTAGAATCTGGAATATCTTTTTGCTCATGAGACCGACAGTTGCAATAACAACAAGTATGCTTCCCATAAGATAAATGATTCCCGTTCCCATTCCACCGGTATGAGGCATCTCATATCCTGTGATGTTCCTTACAGTAACCAGGAATCCATCTTCAGCATTGCCGGAGAC
>CACYCJ010000306.1 GCA_902772925.1 uncultured Lachnospiraceae bacterium | reverse complement strand
GTTGCCAACTTATATTTTTAAACTAACCATAAATAAAGATTGATTGTGATTCTGTTTGTATATATACTTTTTAATGAACAGAAATCTGCTCCCGGGTAATGTTTTCAATATTTCCTGTAGTATTATTCAAAAATCAATATGAATCTTAAAATGGAATCGTTATAGTTTTGTTAACACTGAATGAGACTATTACTATTATTGGATAAGCTATTTATGGGGTTGTTATTAGAAAACAGAATACCTTTTATGACGTTGTTTTTGGTAATCATTTTTGGATGTAATAATCAGAAAATCTATTATGTTTTTTATGTTTCACGTGAAACGATGATTTGATTTTGATAATGTGATTTTTTGCTTCAAATACATTTATTAATATACATATATTAAGTTGTTGTGATTTACTGGCAAATAGGAACGTTTATCAAAGATTTTTAGGAACTGTTACCGGTGAAACAAGTCGCATCATACAACTGTTTCACGTGAAACATACCTTGAATACACGTGTCTGGTACTTATTGATAATACATAATTCTGATTATAATAAAAAACTTCCCATAATATAACATATGGGAAGTTAAATGAATATTTATATAATAAATATGTAGTTTTTATAATTTATAAACTCGATCAACAAGTTTTTTCTTGAATTCTTCCTCCGGAAGTGGCCTGTCAAAAAGATATCCTTGAATGGTCTGACATTTGATCTCTTTCATGAAGTTATATTGCTCTTTGGTCTCTACACCCTCCATAACCACCTCGATATCAAGCTCGGTAGCCATTTTTACTATATTATCAAGCACGATATGATCCTTCGGACGATCAATATGGTTATCAATAAAGGATTTATCAAGCTTTAAAACATCAACAGGGAAATCTCTGAGGATGTTAATGGATGAGTATCCGGTACCGAAATCATCAATAGCGGTTGATATTCCCTCGGAGTCCAGTCTGTTCATGAACTTTTGAAGAAGACCCTTTTCAGCTTCGTCCATTGTTTCTGTTATTTCAACCATAATCAAATCCTTTGGAACATCATATTTGGAAATGATGCTTAGGATATCATCTGCAAAAGAAGGGTTGATCAGATTCATTCTTGAAAAATTCACAGAGACCCTGACCGGCTTTAAACCTTCTGAAATCCATCTTTGAATATCTTCACAAACTCGCTCCAGCATATAGAAATCAAGCTGACAGATACTTCCGTCTTCTTCAAGAACCGGGATAAATACTCCGGGAGGTATGACTGTGTCGCCGATTTTCCATCTGGCAAGGCCTTCTGCCCCTTTGAGTTCGAGGGAAAAGGTATCAACCTTAGGCTGATAATAAACGATAAATTCTTTGTTTTCAAGAGCAGCAGGGAAATAGGAGAGCGCCTTTTGCTTTTTGTTGACCATTTCATGTAACTCAGCCGTGTAGAAAAGGTAGGGCTTGTTGGATGAATTCTTAGCGATATTCATTGCAACTGCACATTTATCTATCAGAAAAGCAAGCTCTTCAGGACTGTTTTCTTTTATTTCATAGCAACCGGTAACGGATTTGATTATAACAGATGATTCAACTCCGTTTATCCTGCCAATTAATTCAATATTTTGGATATGATCTAAAAACTCTTTGGTTCTTTCCCGCTTTATCAAGGCAACAAAGTTGTCTCCGCCAAGTCTTCCTATACACTCGTCATCTTCAGCAAATGCAGCAAGTTTTCTGGAACAATCTATTATCATTCTGTCTGTCTCATTTTTGCCATACTTTCTGTTTACCATTCTGAATCTTTTCAGGTTGAAGTAGTAAGCATTATAATTGTTAAGCTGTCCCTTACTAAGCGTAGTTTTTGCAAATTCCAAATAACCGGCAGCGTTCGGTATTCCGGACATTGCATCAAACAGCTTACTGTTATCGATTAAACGGGTCAGGTATGAACGGGCATAGCAGATAATAAGGATATCCTTTATGATGTTGATAAACTTTATATCATCTTCAGTCCATTTTGGCATATTTGAGTCATGATATATAAAAAATGTCGCCTTGCCGTTTTTTTCAGTTGTAAAATCAATCTTATATTCTTCACCGGATTTGTTTATTTCATATTTGTCGGGAGCTGCATTTTTATATGCCTCTATATCGGTTATTGCTCCGTCATCTTTGTTGTCCTTGTCAAATAGAATGTAACGGACAGTTTTATACTGCTTTGTGATGAGTGTATCTATAAGATAGAATTCTACTGTAATCCTGCTGACAGTGATTTCATCCGCAATCAATGAAATTGCTTTATTTGATACATTGAGTGTATTGGTATTTTTAGTCAGAATACTTACAAATTCTCTGAAGTTGTCTGAATAATACTGCATGTAACCACCCTTTCTAACTAATAAATACTACGATATTAATG
>CACYCJ010000305.1 GCA_902772925.1 uncultured Lachnospiraceae bacterium | reverse complement strand
GTCCCATGGCAACTCTCTGTCTCTGACCACCTGATAAAGCCTTGGGCTTACGATCAAGAAGGTGCTCTATCTCAAGTATCTTAGCTGCCTCATGAACTGATTTATCAATCTTCTCATTAGGAACCTTTCTGAGCTTAAGACCGAATGCCATATTGTCATAAACTGACATATGGGGATACAGAGCGTAGTTCTGGAATACCATCGCGATATCTCTGTCCTTAGGCTCAACGTCGTTACAGAGCTTGTCACCGATCCAGAGCTCACCTGAGCTGATATCCTCAAGTCCGGCGATCATACGGAGTGTAGTTGACTTACCACATCCTGAAGGACCTACGAAGATGATGAACTCCTTATCCTGAATCTCAAGATTAAAATCCTTAACCGCATTAAAGCCGTTGGGATAAATCTTATAAATGTTCTTGAGTGATAAACTTGCCATTATTAAATCCTCCTAAAAATTATATAGAATTTGCTTCAATTCCAAACTGGTGTAATTTTATACTCTTTCAAAAAATTACGCCATATTATATTTGCATAAATAATCTTTCCAACTTTTGTTAAGTTTGCATATAGACTTTTTGAATGTATATAAAATCCACAAATATTAACATATGCTTTTGTGAGTATCGCCATTTAATTATAAACAGAATATTACGATATTATTACATAATTAATTGGCATCACTTACGCCTATAATGACTATAATCTTGGCATCGGTAAGATCGGCATCCGTATCAGCCGCACCTAGCGTTCCAACCTTCACCTCGGCATCGGGATAATACGCTTTCATAACATCCCTCTGTGATTCATCGGAAATACAGATGGTAGTTTTTTCCAAAAGTCCCGGAAGATAATTTGCCGCTGTAATGTTTGTAAAGCCATCCTCTGAAAGCTTCTTTGCAAATGTTCCGGCTACTCCGCCCATACCGGATGCATTAAGAACTATAACCTTAAGATTCTTTACATCATCTGTTGCGGCAGGTGCCTCAGCTGATGTATTCGTAGTATCCGTAGGTGTTGTAAATGAAGCTTCCTCATCCTCCTCGGGAAGAAATACCGACTCATCCACGGTTGCCTCTTCGGTAGCCGTCTTCTTGTTGTTTTTGTTTTTGATAAGTATAGAGGCCAATGCTACCGCAAGACCTATGATCACAACTCCGAGTATAATAACAACGGCCTTAAGAAAGACCGATAAAAAAAGTGATCCTTTACTCTGTTTTTTACCCGACATATAAACCTCCTGAATATTCAGAACAAAGCATTGCTGTTTATTTTCACACTTTCACAATAATATGATAATTCCACTTGAAAATCAATAGCTTTTTTTGCATTCCTCTGTTACACTGAAAACGAATACTATTTATGAAAGGCTGATCTTATGAAAACTGCTGTTATCACCGGCGCATCAAAGGGAATCGGAGCCGATACCGCCATTCTGCTCGCAAAAAGCGGTGATTATGACTGTATCGCCATTACCTGCCATACCGACAAAGCATCTCTTGACTCTGTTGAAAACAGTATCAGAGCCGTGTCAAAATGTGATGTTGTTAAGGGTGTATTTAATATAGGAAATAATGAAGCCGTCCATGACTTTATAAACGGCCTTTTATCCACAGGCCACGAGATAAGTCTTTTAGTCAATAATGCGGCCGTATCTCATGTCGGGCTTTTTTCCGAAATGAGCTATGAAGAGTTCAAATACTCTTCCGATACCAACATTACATCCCTGTACAGCACCTGTCATGCGGTCCTGCCGGATATGATACACAGAAAAAGCGGACGGATAATCAACATTTCTTCAGTCTGGGGACTTGTGGGAGGCTCCTGCGAGGTTGCCTACTCCGCAACTAAGGGTGCGGTTAACTCATTTACAAGGGCTCTTGCCAAGGAGCTTGCTCCAAGCAAAGTAAGCGTTAACGCCATAGCCTTCGGTTATGTGGAAACCTCCATGAACAGTAACCTTTCCGAAGAGGAAAAGCAGAGCCTTTTTGATGAAATCCCCATCGGGCGCGCACTCACTACCCTTGAAGCAGCTGATATGATCCTCCGGATCAGCAGGATGCCCGTCACCTACACCGGAGATATCATTAAATATGACGGAGCTTGGATTTAACAGCGGAGGCAGACTTATGGAAGATGTTTTTGTAGAATTTTTTTCGGATGAAGCACTTGAAAATGTCATGACCCTTTTGGCGTACAAGCCGTCAAAGATAATATTCCTGGGTCATAAATATCTGATGATCACAAAAAAGATCAAAAGTCTTACCCGGTTCGCCGAGAGGCTTTCTCCCGAAACAAGGCTTGAATTTATCGAGGTCCCCAGAGATGACCTTGATTCAATAATCAAGACTCTGACTAAAATCTGCGACGATCATCCCGACGCCCGCTTTGAACTCACCGGAGGAAGCGAGCTCATTCTCATGGCCTTCGGTTATATAAGTGCCACGAGAAATCTTCATAATCTCCGCATCGATCCTTTTTCCAATTTCGAGCTGGAAATGAACGCCGGAAATGTATCCAAAAAATATAACAAGCTCCAAATGACCGTCGAGGATGATATAGTCCTTCACGGCGGTTCCTTAGCAAACGAGACCGGAAGCTTTTCCACCTGGCGTTTCACCGACGAATTCCTTGCGGACATCAGATCCATTTGGAAATGCGCCGCAGGCCTGAAGCATAAATGGAATCTTTATTCTTCCACCATCGAAAACTGCATAAAGCGTTTTCCCGGAGACGACCGCGGCCTGTACCGTATTCCGAAGAATGTTCTCGGAAGCTCCGTGGAGCTTTTCAGGATCATGGATGATATAAATATGGTAAGGGATTACCGTGAAACCGGAAAAAGTGTCAGCTTTTATTTTAAAAATGACATGATAAAGAACATTCTCACAAAGACGGGCAACATTCTCGAGCTTCATGTATATGAGGTAGCCACAAGAAGCGTTACATTTACCGACGCAGTAATCGGTGCCGTTATCGATTGGGGCGGTGAATCTGAAAATAATGTACCGTATCAGCACGGCGGTGCGCCCGATACCATAAACGAGATCGATGTTATTCTGATGAGAGGTCTGATACCCACATTCATTTCGTGCAAATCCGGAAAGGCTTCAAGTCTTGCTCTGCATGAGCTTCAGACCGTCACTCACAGATTCGGCGGGAACTACGCAAAAAAAGCCCTCGTACTGGCCAATCCCTGTGATGTATCCTCCTCGGGCAGCAGCTTTTTCAAGCAGCGCGCCAAGGAAATGCATATCTGGGTTATAGACAATGTCTATAATATGACCGACGAAGAGCTTCTCTCACGCCTTAACCGGATTCAGAATCCGTAAACTAATTATTTTTACTGTGCTCCATATTTCTGAACTTTGTATATTTCGAATCCCAGAGAAGCTCAACCGTACCTATGGCACCGTTTCTTTGTTTTGCTACTATTATGTCAGCAATGCCCTTTCTCTCGGAATCTTCCTTATTATAGAAGTCGTCTCTATATATAAACATAACCACATCGGCGTCCTGCTCTATGGCGCCGGACTCTCTGAGGTCAGCCAGAACGGGCTTATGATCGTTTCTCGAGTCGACGGCACGGTTCAGCTGTGACAACGCTATTACCGGCACCTCCAGCTCTCTTGCTATACTCTTAAGAGATCTCGAAACATCTGAAATAAACTGCTGTCTTGATTCTATCCTCTGAGACGCACTGCTCATAAGCTGCAGATAGTCTATGATTATGAGAGACAGCCCCCGGCTGTTCTTAAGCTTTCTGCACTTCGATCTGAGCATGCTCACAGTTATACTCGAATTATCATCTATAAACAGCGGCGCATTTGATATCCTGTCCGTCCCCTCAAGTATCCTTCTCCAATCCGAGTCACCTATCTCACCCGTCTTAAGATTTTGAGAATCAACCTCCGCATCCATGGCTACCATTCTGCTTACAAGCTGTTCCTTCGGCATTTCAAGTGAGAAAAATGCAACCGGAAAACCGCTTTTTGCGGACACATAATGCGCTATATTGAGTACAAATGCCGTTTTACCCATCGAAGGCCTTGCGGCAACTATCAGAAGCTCGCCTTTATGAAGGCCTGTCAGTCTGTAATCAAGATCGATAAAGCCCGTAGCCAGTCCGTTCAGTCTGCCCTTGTTTTTTGCCGCTTCGGAAATTCCTTCGAGAGTTCTCAGCACAATCTCATCCATGCTTTCAAAATCGGAAGAATTATTTTTCTGCCTGATAACATCATATACTTCCTTTTCGGCATTTTCCAATATAGCGTCCACCTCGTCCTTTTCGAGGTAGCAGTCATTGCTTATCTTCTCACTCACCTTTATCAGATTTCTGAGAGTTGCTTTATTCTTTATTATAGTTGCATACTCTACCGCATTGGAGGAGCTCGGAACCGACAGTACTATACCTGTCAGGTATTGAATGCTGCCGATCTCCTCGGGAAGATTCTCGCCCGAAAGCTTATCGGAAACAGTAATGGGATCGGCATCATTTCCCGAATGGAACACACGAAGTACGGCATCAAAAATGATGCCGAACTGTGCATTATAAAAATCATCCTTCTGCAATATATCCTCAACGACATTTATCTTTTCATTATTCATCATAAGGGCACCGATAAGAGCCTTTTCGGCTTCGGTGTCGTGAGGCATGACTCTTCTTTCTACTGTTGTTTCCATATGTATATCCTCTGAAAATGAATATTAAAGGCTCTGTCAGTTATTTTTCTTCGGATACATTTACCTTGAGTATTCCTGTAACCTCGGGATGAAGCTTCACCTCGATCTTGTACTGTCCGATTGCTTTTATAGGATCCTTAAGTACTATCTTTTTCTTGTCTATATCTATATCATGCTGCTTTTTAAGCAGTTCGGCCAGCTCCTTGGATGATATAGAACCGAAGCTTCTTCCTCCGTCTCCTATCTTAAGCTGTCCCTCTACGCTTATGCTCTCAAGCTTTTCGGCCATTTCCTTTGCGCTCTTCTTCTTTTCGGCCGCTATCTTTTCATCATTCTGCTTCTGAAGCTTAAGATCATTAAGGTTATCGCTCGTAACCTCTGCAGCAAACTTCTTGGGAAGCAGGGAATTTCTTGCATAGCCGTTTGAAACCTCTACTATATCGCCCTTTTTACCGAGTGACTTTACATCCTTTAAAAGAATTACCTTCATTTTAATATATCTCCTGTCTGTTACTTTTTTCTGTTTTTCTTTTCTACTATCTGTTTTTTATTTTTGTATTTTGGACACAGATATCATCCGGGTTATTACAGTTCTCCCGATGTTTCCATCTCTATAAGGACCGCTTTCAGCTCATCAAAGAAGCTTTCCTTTGTCCTGTCCTTAAGCTGAACGCCGGCAACATTGGCATGACCGCCGCCTCCGAATCTTTCCATTACGATCTGCACATTGACATCACCGATGGACCTTGCGGACACATACAATATTCCGTCTTTTGACTGCGTCACAACGAAGGACGCTTTTACACCCTCAGCATCAAGCAGCGCATTTGCGGCCTTCGCGGCGGCCACTGTAGGAACATCCGCACTATCCGGGTCAGGATCCACATATGACAATGCGTATCCGCTGAACATTTCGGTATTGCTGATGGCATTTGCCCTCTCCTTAAGCTCAGTAAGATTACTTCTCATGAGCTTCCTTACTCTCGTCACATCAGCTCCGCTGTTTCTCAGATATGATGCGGCTTCAAAGGTTCTCACACCTGTCTTTGTAAGGAAATTGTTTGTATCTATGAGTATTCCCATATATATGGCGTCGGCTTCAACCGGTCTTATCTTCGGCTTGACCGAAATATACTGGAACATTTCCGTGATCATCTCACAGGCTGACGAAGCAAAGGGCTCTATATATGAAAGAGTTGCATTTGCTATAGGCTCGTTACTCTGTCTGTGATGGTCAAATACCACTATGTTTGAAACGGTACTTAGCAGCTCGGGACATTCGGTCATACTTGGCCTGTTGACATCACTTACTACCAGAAGTGTGCTTCTGCTGACCATTTTCTGAGCCTGCTCATTGTTGATTATCATTTCGGAATATATAACATTTCCCGTAAAGGTCTTAACCATAGGCTCTATGGATTCTGTAACCTCATTTAGTATAATGTATGCTTTTTTCCCGAGGGTTATGGCAAGTCTGTATAATCCGACCGCCGAGCCGAATGCATCGGGATCCGGTCTCTGATGAGCCATTATCAGAACCTTGTCCTTGTTTTCCAAAAGCTCTTCAAAGGCCTGGGCCTTAACTCTCGCCTTTACTCTCGTCACCTTTTCGGAGCCGGCGCTCTTACCGCCGAAGTATTCCACATTATCACCATTTTTCAGTGCCACCTGGTCTCCGCCTCTTCCGAGCGCAAGTCCTATGGCAACCTTTGCGGCTTCATATGAATTTATATATGTATCGTATCCTGCGCCGATACCTATACTGAGTGTCGCCGGAATATCATTTCCGGTATTGATCTTTTTTACATCCTCCAGGATGGAAAATCTGTTCTTCTTTGCGAATTCAATGTATTTCTGAGGAAATACAAAAAGGTATTTGTCGTTCTCAAGTCTCTTTGTGATTGCATCCAGATTGGCCAGATACACATTTATCTTTCTGTCTATAAGCGTTGCAAGAACAGGCTGCTTTACCTCTTCCATGGAGTTCATTACTTCATCATAGTTATCAATGTAAAGAAGTCCCGCTATAAGCTTCTGATCGTAGCTTTCCTGCTTATATTTCATCTCATCCGTAATATCGAAAAGATACAGCGCCACTACGGATTCTCTGTTAGGGCTTTCCTCCTCCTGTTCGATGAGAAGTCCCTCTTCCGCTTCAAGATACTCATCAAGATCGAGCTTTTTCAGTATTGCCTTATAATTCCGATTGTCATATCTGACATCTACGGCCAGCTCTTTCTCCAGTTCCTTTACATCATCCAGATTTATATCGAGAATATAATCATCGATATATCCGTGCAGCTTCCTTCTTTCGGATACTCCGATTACCTCCTTGAAGCTGTTGTTTGCCCAGATCATCTTGCCTTTATTGTTCAAAATGGCATAGGGAACCACCAGGCTCATAAGTAGTCCGCTCTGGATCATTCCCTGTTTAATGGAATATTCCACCATGGAGGCACTTATGGCCGAGCGGAATATAAAATATCCGATTCCCATAAGGATGACATATGAACCCAATATGATAATGACCGTCATTCCGAATTCCGACTTCGGATCTATCAGGAAGATCGATGCTACAAGCAGTACGATAGAAATGAGGATCGGTATCAGATACAATACCATTATCAAATATTTATGCTTATTATTCCGGGACTTTAAGCTCTTCATTACTTTTTAAGACTCTTGATCCTTTCGACAATACTTTCATAAGTCTCACGATATTTTGTGAGCTTATTTCTTTCCTCTTCAACCTTTGCCTTCGGTGCCTTACTGATGAACTTCTCGTTTGAAAGCATTCCCTCTGCTCTCTTTATCTCACCGACAAGTCTCTTTTCCTCTTTTTCAAGTCGTTCAAGCTCCTTGGACACATCAACAAGCTCTTCAAAAGGCATATAGATCACGCAGTCATGGATTACTGCCGATACCGCATCCTCGGGTACGCCTTCCTTATCCTCCTTAACCTCTACGGTGCTTGCATAGCACAAGGTTCCGAAAAATACGGAGCTTCCTTCAAATATATCTCTGATCTCGCTCTTTTCGGAAACTACGATGGTCTTTGCCTTTTTGGAGGGAGCCACATTCATCTCACTCCTGATGTTTCTGATCGCGCGGACAGCATCCTTAATGATATCTATTTCCTTTTCCTCAGCGGGGAAGCTGTATGAAGCATCATACTCCGGCCAATCGGATATCATTATGGATTCGTCATCGGTAAGAGTACAATAAATCTCCTCCGTTACAAACGGCATATAGGGATGAAGCAGCTTAAGGCCTCCCACAAGTACCTTCTTAAGAGTCCAAAGCGCAGCATTTCTGGTCTCGTCCTCTTTGTTCCAGAGTCTGGGCTTAACCATCTCGATATACCAGTCGCAGAACTCCTCCCACATGAAGCTGTAAATCTTGTCGGCGGCTATACCCAGCTCGTATTTTTCCATATTGTCCGTAACCTCTTTTACAAGGTCGTTATATTTGCTGAGTATCCATTTATCCGCTGCCGTAAGCTGATCCGTTGTAACGCTTTCGGATGCCGCACTCGTCTCATCATCCATATTCATCATAATGAAACGGGATGCATTCCATATCTTATTTGCAAAGTTACGGCTTGCAACAACTCTTTCATTATAGAATCTCATATCGTTTCCGGGCGCATTTCCGGTAATAAGGGTAAATCTTAATGCGTCTGCTCCGTACTGATCGATGATATCCAGAGGATCGATACCGTTACCGAGCGATTTACTCATCTTTCTTCCCTGATCATCTCTGATGAGACCGTGGAAAAGCACTGTATTAAACGGAACCTTTCCGGTCTGCTCGATCGAAGAAAATACCATTCTGAGTACCCAGAAGAAAATTATGTCATAGCCCGTAACAAGAACATTTGTCGGGAAGAAATAATCCAGCTCCTCCGTTTCTTCGGGCCAGCCCAGTGTTGAGAACGGCCAGAGCGCCGATGAAAACCAGGTATCAAGTGTATCCTCATCCTGCTTAAGGTTTGTGGATTTACATTCGGGGCACTCACAGGGAGCTTCCATTTCCACTATGACCTTGCCGCAATCCTGACAATACCAGGCAGGTATTCTGTGTCCCCACCACAGCTGACGGCTTATGCACCAGTCACGGATGTTGTCGATCCAGTTGTAATAAATCTTATTCATTCTTTCG
>CACYCJ010000304.1 GCA_902772925.1 uncultured Lachnospiraceae bacterium | reverse complement strand
AGCTCTTGTCGGTCTCCATATATCCGAAGCCGAGATTTCCCCAATCAATATTCTTCTTTTCCATTGAACAACACACTCCATTCTTTTTATGAAATTCTCTTTCGGATTTTTTCCGAAGAGTTGAGGACAAATTACATTTCCGAATTAAACAGGCTCTTGATCTTATAAACGATATCGTCGCTATCGGCATTTATCGCAGCCGCCTCATTTACCTCGGAAAGCTTTTTCAATGCTTCCGCATCACCCTGATCCGTATAGCTTATGGTATATACCGGAATCTTTGATTCCTCCAAAGCATATCTGATATCGCTGAGATCATATTTTCCGTTTGCCATTCCGTCGCTGAGAAGGAAGATCATCACCTTTGCATCGGGATCTGCTTCTCTGGCCTTTTCCACCATATCCATTGCCACAACAACTGCCTCATAGGAATAAGTGGTTCCTCCTGCCGAAAGATTATTTATAGCTCCCTGGAAATATGATTTCTGATTAAGATCGAACTCAGCAATGGGAACCTCCACGGTAACATTGCTGCTGTAGCTTACAAGGCCGACCTTATTGTTTTCATTGATATATTTCATACCGTTTGAAAGCGAAGACTTAAGCTGATTGATGGGATCTCCGTCCATGGAACCGCTGCAGTCCGCCACAAATACGGCGATGATGTTTTTGCCTGTATCCTTATGCGACTTATAAGTCTGAAGAGCCTTATAGATTTCTGTACCCGAGAACTCATATTCGGGCTTATAGTCGTCATTATAGTTAAATCCCTTATTATGTGCAAGAGTCTGAGCTTCCTGTGAAAGGCAGAAATCCGCAACCATTCTCATTGCTTCTTTTTTATCGGTAGTCTTTCCGCCGTAATTAACAGCATAAAGAGGATTATCATGTCTCACTCCGAAGGGAATGAAATCATATAAGGAATTAAGGTTCTTTTCATTAACATATGTCTGATATTCCATACACATTCCGTCAAGGCTTCCGTTTGAAGCACTGTCACGCATCTGCTGTGTGGTATATGCAACATAAGGAATGTTCTTCTGAAAGTTTACAAAGCCGTCAACAGCCTGATCACTGAAAAGGTCGTTTCCGCCGTATTCCTTTAATATCGTCATAAGAAGGTTCATTCCGGTAGCGCTGGTCTGAGGATTCGTGTATCCCAGATTGATCTTTCCGCTGCTTACCGCATCGGCCACATCCTTTATAGTCTTATACTGAGAGCCCTTTGTTATAAGCACTCCGGCAGTATTTCCGACAAGTCTTTCTTCATACTCCTCGATATCCGCGCCCTGTGACATTATATATTCTCCGAAGAGCTCATTTGAAGGGGTCCAGAAATCGGGAAGATATTTTCCGGAAAGAATGTAGTCACCGCCGAGACCCGAAGCAACCGATCTTACCGACATCGAAACCGAACTGCCGTCAGAAAGTGTCGCACCCGAGGAATTGAACTTCTTCGCAATATCTACCAGCCATGAATCATAATTATCCCCGGCTTTTTCTCCCGAAGTAAATATCTCTATATCTATATCGCCCCTTCCTTCTACGGCAAGGGGATACTTTGTTATCTCGGGAAGCTCATCATAAAGAGCGGTATCATCCATTGTGATGGTGCCCTTTTCCGGCGTGGCATATACAACATCCACTTTTTTAAGAAGCTGTTCGGTTGATTTGTGGCTTGCTCCACTTAAAAGCTTAATGAATAAACCGACCATAAGAACAATTATCACAACTACAACTATGGCAATGCCCGCAAATATGACCGCACCATTCTTTTTCTTATTATTATCACTCATTTTATATCGTCTCCTTATACAGTTAACCGCCTATCATGTTCTTTTAGCGGCTTGTAATCCATCTATAACTATCTTCCTTTTAAGCTCTGAAGGCTGTCAAGATAGTCATCCATGATCCTGAGGTCTTCATCTCTTACGGAATTATCAACATCTATTCTTTCGATTATTATCTCATTCAACTTCGATACAATCTCAGTACATTCAATCGCAAGTCCGTGAAGATAGCCTAGTTCCGGTTTCGAAATATAATCGTATGTTGCACAAAACTTTTTTGCGGACTCGATATTGTTTTCCACCTGTGCCTTTGCTTTTTCATATATCTCCATGGCACCCGGACTTTCGGAATCATCAAATATAGTCTCACGCTGTTCAATACTTTTATAGGCAATGATTATAGCATCAATATCGGTCCTCATTGACGGT
>CACYCJ010000303.1 GCA_902772925.1 uncultured Lachnospiraceae bacterium | reverse complement strand
TCCTTCTTTTGTAATTTTTCTTACTCTTACATCTGTTATCTGCATAAAAATTCCCCCTGTAGTTGATAATAGATCTATGTGTAAAAAACAATTTTATTGAAGGTTATACCTCATACTTTTTTCGATTATAACCCTGGGCTTATCAGCTTCACCAACATATGTGGTATTTGCTTTGATGGTATCCCGCGATTCAATGATACAATTCTCGATATGGCAATTATCACCGATATGTACATCATTAAGAATGATGGAATTTTTGATAACAGTATTATTACCGATATAAACCTTCTTGAAGAGAAGTGAATCATAAACCTTACCGTTGATGATACATCCGCTGGCTACAAGGCTGTTGCTTGCTACCGCATCGCCATTATACTTTGCCGGAGGAAGATCTTCAACCTTGGTATAAACCGTAGGCTGCTCCCTGAAGAAATAATCTCTGATATCCTTTTTAAGGAAATCCATATTGGTCTTGAAATATGAATCAGCCGATCCGATGTTTCTCCAATATGTATCAAGCTTGTAAGCATTTACCTTCTTAATGCTGAGGTAACGAACAAGGATATCCTTTACGAAATCCGTTCTTTCCTCTGATGCAGCAGTTTCAAGAAGCTCGATAAGCTGTCTTCTTCTTACTACATAAACACCGATCGAAGCTGTATTGGTCTCGGCAACTATGGGCTTTTCTTCGAAGCCTATCACTCTGCCTTCATCGGAAACCTTAACAACACCGAATCTGGTTATATCATCATCCTCAGGCTTAACATCCGTAGTAACTATCGTGATGTCTGCGCCCTTTGCGATATGATATTCAAGGACCTTATTGTAGTCCATCTTATAAACTCCGTCACCCGATGCGATAACCACATAAGGTTCATGAGCATTTTTCAGAAAACTGATATTCTGGTAAAGTGCATCTGCAGTTCCCTTATACCAGTAGCTGTTTGTTGCGGTTATGGTAGGTGTAAATACGAAAAGTCCGCCCTGCTTTCTTCCGAAGTCCCACCATTTTGATGAATTAAGATGCTCATTAAGAGATCTGGAATTATACTGAGTAAAAACAGCAACCTTCTGAATATGTGAATTAGACATATTGGAAAGTGCGAAATCAATGGCTCTGTAGCAGCCTGCTATCGGCATAGCCGCAACCGCACGCTTGTTTGAAAGCTCGCCCATCCTGTTACTGTTTCCGCCTGCTAAAATGATACCAACCGCTCTCATATTACTCACCTGCCTTTATTATACTTGATCCACTGCTCAAAGTGTTGTCGGGATAATTGTCTATCGTAGTCTTTCCTACTATGGCAACGTTCTTGCCGATAGTCACATTATCCGGTATCTCTGAGTTCTCGCCGATAGTTACAAGGCCGAATGTATAAATATGCGGAGCGAAATCGTTTTCAGCTTCTTCGCCGTCTCCGATGACTACATTATTACCGATCTTAACGCCCTCTGCGATTATTGCTTTATCTATAACGCAGTTATCGCCTATTACGGCATTATTCATGATGATGGAATCACGAACTACGGAATTAGCTCCTATCGATACTCCGGAGCCGATAACCGAATGGTCAACGGTACCGAATACCTCGGTTCCTTCACCGACTATACTTCTCGTGATCGTGCTTCCGGGTGCCACATACTGAGGCGGAAGATCATCACTCTTTGTATAAATGCGCCAGAATTCCTCATAAAGATTGAATTCGGGAATTATATCCACGAGCTCCATGTTTGCTTCCCAATATGAAGCAAGAGTTCCGACATCCTTCCAATAACCCTTGAAATCATAAGCGCTTATCTTCATTCCCTGCTCATGGCAATGAGGAATTACATGCTTACCGAAGTCACATGAGGGAACATCCTTCATTTCTATAAGTGCATCACGAAGAACCTTCCATGTGAAGATATAGATACCCATTGATGCCTTGTTGCTTCTGGGATGCTCGGGCTTCTCTTCGAATTCACTGATAACACCGTTTTCATCAGTGATAACAACACCGAATCTTGAAGCTTCCTCGATGGGAACCTGATAAGTTGCAAGAGTTACATCAGAATGTGTTGACTTGTGGAAATCAAGCATATTCTCATAATCCATCTTGTATATATGATCTCCGGAAAGTATGAGAACATACTCGGGATTATAATATTCCATATATTCAAGGTTCTGATAGATTGCATTGGCAGTACCTGTATACCACTGGCTGTTTCCGCTCTTCTCGTAAGGAGGAAGAACCGTAACGCCACCATAGTTTCTGTCAAGATCCCACGGCATACCTATACCAATATGCTGATTAAGTCTGAGAGGTCTGTACTGTGTAAGAACACCTACAGTATCAATACCTGAGTTAATACAGTTACTGAGAGGAAAATCGATAATCTTATATTTTCCGCCGAAAGCAACTGCCGGCTTTGCGAGCTTCGAGGTAAGTACTCCAAGCCTGCTGCCTTGTCCGCCCGCCAAGAGCATAGCAATCATTTCTTTTTTCACCATAATGTCACCCCTTTATTTTGCAATTATAGAGTTTATTACACGCCCCACGCATAATATGTGTAATTATACCATCATTGTAAACAATTGAAAACTATTTTTTCGGTTTCATTTTTATCAAAGTACTAATCGTTCTTTGCAGTCTCCTTTATAGCCGCTACAAGGCCCGCTACTCCGGCGATATCCGAAGGAACTATTATCTTTGTAGACTGGCCGTCAGCCGCCTTTGCAAATGCATCGAGACTCTTGATCGTAAGGACTGCCTCCGAAGGAGCAGCTTCATTTATCATCTTGATACCTTCGGCATTTGCCTGCTGAACCTTCTTTATAGCCTCAGCCTCACCTTCGGCTCTCTTTATCCTTGCCTCTCTCTCAGCCTCGGCTGCAAGTATCGCTGCCTGCTTTTCTGCCTCTGCGTTAAGGATAGCTGCTGTCTTGTCAGCTTCTGCCTTAAGGATCTTAGCTTCCTTCTGACCTTCGGATACAAGAACGGCTGATTTCTTTTCACCCTCTGCCCTGATGATCTGCTCTCTTCTTTCACGCTCTGCCTTCATCTGCTTCTCCATTGCTTCCTGAATAGCCATGGGAGGCATAATGTTCTTCAGCTCGACTCTGTTAACCTTGATTCCCCAGGGATCTGTAGCCTCGTCAAGTGTAGCTCTCATTTTTGAGTTGATAGTCTCTCTCGATGTAAGAGTCTGATCGAGCTCGAGATCACCTATGATATTTCTGAGTGTCGTTGCGGTAAGGTTTTCAATAGCTGCAATGGGATTCTCCACGCCGTATGTGTAAAGCTTGGGATCTGTTATCTGATAGAAAAGCACCGTGTCGATTCGCATTGTAACATTATCCTTAGTGATAACGGGCTGAGGAGGGAAATCCGCAACCTGCTCCTTGAGTGAAACCTTCTTGATAACCTTATCTATGACAGGCAGCTTAAAATGAAGACCTACTCCCCATGTAGAATGATAGGAACCGAGTCTTTCGACAATATACGCATTTGCCTGTCTTACGACATTAATGCAGCTGGCGATAAGAACAACCAGAACCACTATTACAAAAATTCCTAAAATCGGACCAATTCCAAAACCCATTATGATACCTCCTGTTTAACTTTCAAAATCAATTTCCTTCAGCTCTTTCCACTACAAGCTTTGTGCCGCGTATATCATCAACAATAACCTTCGTGCCTTTTTCTATAAGGCTTCCGTCAGCGGAAATTGCAGTCCATTCCAGGTCGTTTACTTTAATCTGTCCTTTATGATCGTCATCTCCGATATCGGTAAGTGCGGTCATAACCTTTCCTTTAAGTGAATCCACATTTGTGGGTGTCACCTTGTCATTTACATACTTCTTTGCTATAGGGCGAAGAAGTATGAGCGCCAGCGCCGAAACCACACCGAATACCACTATCTGAAGCCATACGGGAGCGCCGAGTAAACAAGCTACGAATCCGCCCAGACTTCCTGCTGCAAACCATATGGATACCAGCCCAACCGAAATCGCTTCAATAACAAGAAGCAATGCAAATAATGCAAGCCAAACTATTGTCATATCAACACCTCCCTTTCTTAATCGCCTTAGAAAGCAAGCTTTCACGGCAATATGATAGTCATATCTGCATGACCTACTCCTTATAGAAGTTTATAAGACATCCTCTGTCAATTATCTTTCTCTCGTCATCGGTAAGCTCTCCGAGATAAAGCTCTACCTCTGCCATACCCTTATTAACCACATAGCCCTTTATAACTTCCGTCTTATCGGCTACAGCCTTCTTTACATCGGGTATGAACAGATAATCTCCCGTTTCAAAATCAAAATCCTTTTTGATAACGAAGGGAAGCATTCCCCAGTTGATA
>CACYCJ010000302.1 GCA_902772925.1 uncultured Lachnospiraceae bacterium | reverse complement strand
TCATCGCCTATTCCTCCGAGAGGTGCAAGCGCCGCCGTTCCGGCAACAAGCGCCTTAAGGATTTCCTGACTGTCGGTAAGTGCTTCTCCGTTTTCTGAAACCACCGTTCCGGCCGGGGTAGGCTTTCCTTCTCTTGCGTAGTATTCAATGCGCCCTCTTTGAACTATCGAGGTGGCGCAGTCCAGGCAGAATGTAAATTCCTCATCTGTAGGAATCGAAAATGTAAGCGGATTGGTTCCAAGCATATTTTCAACTCCGTAGGTGGGCGCTATGGACGGCCTTGCATTTGTACCGGTCACCGCAATCATCCCTTCTTTGGCTGCCATATCGGTCCAGTAGCCTGCTATTCCGTAATGCGTCGAATTTCGTATGGCACCGCCGGCCATACCGTATTGCTTTGCTTTTTCGATAAGCTTTTTCATCATCCTGTGGCTTGCCACCATGCCCATTCCGTCATGAGCATCCATAACGACGGTCGTAGGAGTTTCCTTAAGTATTTCGGTATTTGTAACAGGAAGCAGCGTTCCCTTCACAATCCTGTCAATGTATATCGGCTTAAATCTGTTGCAGCCGTGGCTTTCAATCCCTCTTCTGTCGGATTCAAGAAGCACATCAGCGCATATTTTCGCATCCTCCTCGGGCACCCCATAGCCCTTAAATGCGTCTATCATAAATGCATTCATCTGTTCCCACGGAACAAAAGGTCTGTTTTCAGTCATAGCTTACCTCCTCATAATCTCGTAAAATATATGCCGCAATTCTACTATTGCAACATGCCCCTTTTGTGTACTAATTATAGTCTTTCTTAATTTCTTTTACAAGAACCGCAAAGCAATAATCCTCATAAAAAAATGACAGTTATCCCTTTTCTGATGCGTATTCAAAATCGGGTATGAAATCCTCATCCGATGTTCTCCCGACCTGAACAAATCCGTTTACAACCCCCAGCTCCTGCGCATATTCAATAAGGCTTCTGTACTCCGGATCGGATACTCTTCTCCTTAGCTCGGGATACCCGGGCGGAACCTGAGGAAGCGGAGTATATTGATTCATCATGCTGATGTAGATTTCGTCGCCGTATGTTTCATACAGGTATCTTATGATAAGCTTTGCCTCAAGCACATGACCGGGAAGAAGCATATGACGGACTATAATCCCTCTTTTCATTAACCCTCTGCCATCAAATTCAGTCCGAACCGATGCACCTGTTTCAGCATTTTCCGTTTTCTCATTTAATGCAGCTGCATCTGTGTTTTCCGTCCTTGAAATGTACCTCAGTTGTCTTACCATTTCATCGATAGCTGCCTTGGCCACATCAGGATAATCAGGTGCATTGGAATAAGACAGCGCCGTACGACTGCTAATATATTTCATATCCGGAAGATAGATATCAATGAGTCCTTCCAGACATTTTAGCGTTTCAACGCTTATATACGATCCCGTATTCAAAATAAACGGCAGAGAAAATCCTGCCGCTTTTGCCTTATCTATTGCCAACGCTACTCCGGGGATAAAATGTTCCGCTGTGATAAGATCAATATTATTTGCGCCCTCAGCCTCAAGTCTGTAAAAAATATCGACCAGCTCATCCACATCTGTTTCTTTCCCGCGATTTTCAAGTGATATCTCTCTATTTTGGCAATAAGTGCATTTTAATGAGCAACCCGAAAAAAACACTGCTCCCGAGCCTTCTTCTCCCGAGATACAGGGTTCCTCCCACTTATGAAGAAGTGCTCCGCCGAGACGCATTTTACTATCCATTCCGCAGAAGCCTTTACTGCCGTCTGCTCGCATTGCATTACACCTTCTCGGGCACAGTCTGCATTCCTTATATAAGTTTAATATCCTATCATTATCCATGGCAATCCGTTTCAAAAATGTCAAATCCGATATATTCAAAAATTCCGAATAATCGTTATTCAGAATCCCAAATTATCATTTACAAGTATCACATGAATTCGGTCAGCATGTCTTGAAAATCTTGTAATCAGGAACTGACAGCAGATCGTATCCGGTGACTTGCAATCCATACATGCCCCTGTTTTTGCACAAGGGGTATTAAGATTAAATCTCTGCGCATTTATCGGAGCGGCAACATTTCTGGCTCTTTTCATGGCGCTGTCCGGGTCGCTGCAGATTTTGTTCATTCCGACTATAAAAAGAACCTTCTTCGGTCCCTGCGCTATAGCGGAAACGCGATTTGAATTACCATCTATGTTTACGATTATGCCGTCTTCCGTCATTGCATTTGCACTCGTCAGGAAAAAGTCCGCATCATATGCAGCCAGCATCGCCGCTCTCTTATCTTCATAGGCGTCTCTGTCGATGAAATTGTAATTTCCTTCTTTTAAAGCATCAACAAGACCGATCTCATGAGCGCTCATTGCTCCGCCCATTGTAACGGATGAACCCTCAGCGATCATCCCGAGTGCTATCTTTACAGCTTCCTCTTTATCAGCCGCATAATAGCCGGTCATATTTCTTGACTCAAGTCCTTTGATTACCTTCTGTGCCAGAAGTTCATTTCTTTTCTGAATATTCTTGTCCATAGCAGCTCCCTTCAAATACAATATTATAGTTCGGTTATTTCAACCACCGAATTAGTATCATTTATAAATTTTACCTTCATCCTTCAGATAGTCAAGAAATGCATTACAACCCTCAACCACATCTCTGTAGGTTGTTTCAAAATCTCCGGTATACCAGGGATCAGCAACTCCCCTCGGATGATCCGTGTAATCCAGCAAAAGGCTGATCTTGCCATCCGGATCTCCGCCCAGAATCCTCGGCATCCACCTCTTATTCAGATCGTCCATTCCGATAATATAGTCAAAATGTGCATAATCTGATTTCGTAAGAAGCTGTGCAGTCTTGCCTTTGCACGAAATTCCATGCTGAGCAAGCTTCTCCCTGGCCGGAGGATAAACAGGATTTCCTTTTCCGTTCCATATCTCATCGGTATGAGTTGCACGAGACTCAATATGGAACTTATCTTCCAGTCCTTCTTTTTTCACCATATCTTTTAGAATGAACTCCGCCATCGGAGACCTGCAGATGTTGCCCCAACAGACGAACAGTACTTTTATCATTTTTACATTTTCCTCTCTTCATTCCGTCATTCGTAGTATTACCGTAGTAGAAGTCTTGTTCATTTGCCACGGTATGCCCCAAACAGCCCCAAAACAGCCAA
Source organism: uncultured Lachnospiraceae bacterium (assembly GCA_902772925.1). Lineage (GTDB taxonomy): Bacteria > Bacillota > Clostridia > Lachnospirales > Lachnospiraceae > Eubacterium_Q. Next base: position 226 of record CACYCJ010000302.1, on the reverse strand, counting down.
CTATAAGGCTTTACCTCAAAGTCCTGCCGTGGCAGACGAACAGTACTTTTATCATAAAATTCTCCTGTCACGAAAAGCCCCAAAACGCCCCGTTTTATGGCACTTTGCCGACTATTCCTGTTTTCTTGTTTTTCCTTCTGAATTCTACACTTTTTCCAAAATGGGGCAAAATAAGGCAAATCACTTCCCTCATTCGTAGTAAAATCGTAGTAAAAATCGGGGTGTC
>CACYCJ010000301.1 GCA_902772925.1 uncultured Lachnospiraceae bacterium | reverse complement strand
CCCGCAAAAATTGAAAAAGATCTTGAAAAAGTGCTTCCCAAAAGCGCATGGATATTGTATAATTTCCAAATTATAGCACACGGAAGGTCGATTTGCGTTGCCGGAAGGCCCAAATGCGACATTTGCCCGCTGTATGAGGTATGCAAGGGCAGAAAAGATATCGAAAGGAAGTCGAAATGATAGATTTCAGTAAGAAAAGAAACAAGACGGTAAGGATAGTTGCGGCTGTAATATGTGTACTTATAGTACTTGGCATGGTCATAGGTCTTTTGGTATAGTACCATTTTGAAGCGGGAGATGATTGAATGCTTTTTAAACTCATGACTAAAAAAACATGGAAGAAAACGGTTGTGCTTCTCAGTGTGACTTCGGCGCTTGTGATGTCGGGACTTTCCCTAAGGAGCAATGTGTCTGCCGAAGAAACACCGACGGATTCAGAAACTCTTTCCGCAAATTCCGGAAGTGAAGTAAGGATACTCGATAATGTTTCCGTCGGCGGGATCAAGCTTTCGGGAATGACGCTTGATGAAGCAAGGACAGCTGTCGGCTCCGAGACCGCCGGTTATCGTGCGACTCCGGTTAAGCTCACAAGCAGCTACGGAGATGTGGATACGACTCTCGAAGCGATAGGATATACCGATAACTCGGAAACCGCAGTGATAGCTGCAGGCGATATAGGGAATACCGGAGATATCCTCAAGCGTTATAAGGACAGGAAAAATGTCGGAAGTGAGGCTATTGACCTTCCTCTTCAGATTCAGGTCGATAAGGTAAAGCTTGAAGAGGTTGTTCAGGCCGTTATAGGCGACAAGATAAATGTTACCAAGACCTACTCCGTGAATGATGCGGGAGACGGCAAGGTAAAGATTACCGCTTCGGATACAAACAAGAGTATGGATGCCGATGCGGTTGTAAATGAAATAAATGATATCCTTAATAATAACTGGGATAAGCAGGCGATAACCGTAGATATGAAGATAGGCGACTCAGATTCGGATGACGGTATATCGAACATTACCGATCTTCTCGGTGAATTTACGACGAACTATTACAGTGCGGCCGGACGAATGAAGAATGTTGAGAGGGCAGCCGAGCTTATCAACGGAACAGTCGTAAAGCCCGGAGAAACATTCTCGGCACTGGCTCATATATATCCCTTCACGCCGGATAACGGCTATTCACTTGCAACCGTATTTGCGGGAAGCCGTATGGCAGAGGATTACGGCGGAGGTGTGTGTCAGGTTTCTTCAACACTTTACAATGCCGTTCTTAAATCAGAGCTTTCCATCGTCGAAAGACACTATCACGGAATGACCGTTCATTATGTGGATCTTTCTTATGATGCGGCTATATCCGGACAGACTGCGGATTTCAAGTTTACAAATAACCTGGAGAATCCCATTTACATTCAGATGACTGCCGCAGGCGGATATCTGACGGCAAAGGTTTACGGCAAGGAATACAGACCTGCCAACAGGACCATTGAATTTTTCAATAAGACGATAGCAACCATTCAGCCCGGCGATCCCGAATATGTGGTTGATCCCGAGAAGGCTGCTCCGGGACAGGCGATTCTTCAGCAGAGTGCTAAGACCGGATATGTGGCTGAGCTTTGGAAAAATGTATATATTGACGGTGTTCTTAAGGAAACGATCAAGATAAACGAGAGTACCTATACCGCTACACCGGCGTATTACGCCGTATACAGCAGTGAGTACCTTCCCGATGCCGACGGAAATATACCGACAGCAACGGAGGATACGACGGAAACGACAGATACTACTTCTGAGGATACGACACAGGCTGATACTCAGGATACTACTCAGGCAGATACAACGGATACGACACAGCCGGATACGACACAGCCTACAAGTGAAGAACCTGTACAACCGGATACCACCGACACGACAAGCGAGGAGCCTGTACAGCCGGATACAACAGAGCCTGCTGTTCCGGACAGCCCGGATCCCAATGTTCCGTCGGGTTATTAGAGGAGTGTGATATGGAACGAGGAACTGTTTCCAATCATATACTTAACAGAAGCGTCACCAGACATATAAGAAAAAATGCGGATGCCACTACAGGCATCGGAACAGCGTCAAGCGCTGAAGATATTTCAATGGGATATATCACTGAGATCGCATATCTTCGCGCCGTAAATAATCTATACGGAAGAGGAGGCTCCGAAATTCGGGAGCTTTCTCTTTCTTTTATGCTCGGAAGCGCAGTTTGTGAGGATACCATAAGGCGTGAAATGAAACGCCTTACCGAGCTTGTATATAATGATGATAAAGATGCTGTGATAAGCGGAAACACATTTGTGTCCGGAAGCCTGAAGGAGGATGAGTATACGGTTTCCGTAGTTATAAACGGAAACGAGGGCTTGAAAAAAAGTACTGTTTCTGCCGGCGACAGGCTGATCCTTGCCGGTTATCCCGCCCGCTACGGAACGGAGCTGCTTATCAGAAGGTACAGAGAGAAGCTGAGGGAAAGATTTAACGATATTTTTCTTGATGAATATCTGTTTAAATGCGAAAAGGACGGAAAAAGCGTATACGAAAGATACAGCATCGGAAAATACATCGGACATAATATCGGACAAAAAATCGAAAAAGACGGCCTGAAGGCGCGTATTAAACCCTTAAGCTTCGGCGGGCTTTATAGAGCTGTCTGGGAGATGTCTGACGAATCCGGTCTTGGCGCCGAAGTATTTCATGATTCGATAATTATGGAGCAGGAAACGATAGAGATTGCGGAGTTTTTCCGCATCAATCCGTATATGCTCCTCGGGACAGGGGCTGTTATACTTGCCTGCGATGCCGAAAAAATCGAAGAAATATTAAATGATATTTCAGGGGATAGTTCGGCGAAGGATAAGCAGCCTGTCTGTGTAATAGGTGAGTTGAAAAAAGAAAAGGGATGTACCGTAGTATCATCCCTGTATGATGTGAAGCGTGAGATCACTTCTTATAAATCCGATGAATTATTTAAAATCTGAACTTTTATTCATCCGCTTTCGGAGCGGAAGAAGTCTTTGTGAGTGTGAAGGTGAAGCTCGAACCCTTACCCGGTTCGCTTTCAACCGTAATGTCTTCATTGTGGGCCTTCATTATCTCTTTTGCGATTGCAAGGCCGAGTCCGGTGCCCTGCTTATCCTTTCCTCTTGAAAGGTCATCTTTATAAAATCTTACAAATATCTGCTTTGCGGTATTTTCATTCATACCGATTCCCTCATCCCTGACGGTAACTTTCAGCTTGGGACCGATATCTTCAGTGACTATGAAGATTTTTTTGCCTTCCGGAGTAAATTTGATGGCATTATCGATAAGGTTATAGATAACCTGCTCGATTTTTGTCTTGTCAGCGGTAACAACGGTGTCGTTTGCATGATTATTGAAATAAATAGCGATATTTTTACTGATGCATTTTATCTCGAAGGTACCGAGCATGGGATTGATAATGTCAGTCAGATCGAAGCTTTCGAGCTTCAGATAAGGACCGTAAATATCAAGGTTATTAAGCTCCAGAAGACCTGATGTCAGCTTTGTCAGTCGCTTGGTTTCGTCCAGCACGATCTTAAGATACCGGTCGGATTTGTCCGGAGGAATGGTCCCGTCAAGCATGGCCTCAACATAGCCCTTGATGGAGGTCAGCGGCGAACGGAAATCATGTGAAATATTGGAAATGAATTCGTGACGGTATTCCTCAAGCTTGGAAAGCTCGGAAGCCATATATTCCATGGATTCGGCAAGCTGTCCGATCTCATCCTGTGAATCTATACCGGTCTTAACGTCAAAGTTACCCATTGAATAATCCTTTGCAACAGCGGAAAGCTTTTGCACGGGACGGATAACACGGTTTGAGATAAGTCCGAGCAGTGAAAAAGATATAATGATTATTATGAGACAGGGTACATAAATATAACCGTAGATATTGTTAAGGACTCCGGTTATATCTTCGGCGGAGCTGTGACAGATTATCGCACCTACGGGAATGGTATGAGTATCATTTCCCTTGCTGTATGAAAATTCGAGAGGCACATTTACGGTAATGACATTGGAGTTATAGATTCCGTAGAAATTTCCGATGTCCGAAGATGAGGTGTCTAATCTGTAATTGGGATTTATCGTGTAGATATTGTCCGGAATGGCCAGTGAATCCGAATAACCGACAACGTCGGTGCCGGTAGACTTTTCCGCTGAACCGGCTACCGAAATAGCGGAATATCTCTTGCTTGCTCCGAGACTTCCCTCGGTCATTGCTATGATGTCACCGTCCTCATTGACGTACCACAGGTCTGCGGAGAGAATGGTGGAGTAGTATTCGAGACGGCTTGTCAGGTGCTTTCTGTCAATTTCGCCTGCTACATAGCTTCCCACGGTCTGGGATGCGACTATGGCAACACTTGTGGAAAGGCTCTTGGATTTTTCATCTATAAGTGTTCTTCTTGTAGCTGTCGAGATAATAACGATAACGACGGCAAATGAGACGATCATTATTATAAGAAAAACAATGTATAATCTATCCAGAATGGAATGCTGCATCATTTTTTAACCTCGAATTTATAACCTATACGCCATACTGTCGCAAGCTGCCAGTCGTATTCCCTGTCGGAGGTGAGCTTTTCGCGTACACGCTTTATATGTACATCCACGGTACGGGTGTCACCCATGAAATCGTAGCCCCAGAGCTGGCTTAAGAGCTGCTCTCTGGTAAATACCTGGTTGGGCTTGGAAGCAAGAAAATATAAAAGCTCAAGCTCCTTCGGCGGCATTTCAATGGATTTGCCTTCGAAGGTAACGGTATAGTTTGTGATATTGACGATGAGATTATCGTATTCGACAAATTCTCCGATGTGATTGAAGTCCTTGGATTCTTCGGCCTTTTCTTCCTTCGAGGCGGATTCCTCGGTTTCCTTGGCACGCCTCAGGAGTGCCTGAACTCTCGCAACCATTTCGTTTGAATCGAAGGGCTTGACCATATAATCATCGGCGCCGATACGAAGTCCGAGTACCTTGTCAAAAACCTCGCCCTTTGCAGATAGGATTATAATGGGGGTGTTTCGGTTTTTTCTTATCCTCTGGCATACTTCATAACCGTCTATGCCGGGAAGCATGAGATCAAGGATTATAAGGTGGGGATCATAGGTTTCCACCATTCCCAATGCCTCTTCCCCGTTTAATGCTATCTTGGTATCGTAGCATTCCTTTTCAAGATAAAGAGATATAAGCTCTGCGATGTTTTCATCGTCATCCACAATTAGAATTCTGGTCCTGTCCATGGCTATCCTCCTACTTAAATGTGACTATCGTAACTCCGGCATCGCCGTCTCCGAATTCGGCTAACTTGAATTCCTTGATAAAACGCTGCCTTTTTAAATATTCGTGTATACCCTTTCTGAGTGCTCCCGTTCCCTTGCCGTGTACTATCCTTACGGTTTCGGCGTGAGAGAGAAGAGCATCATCAAGAAACTTGTCAAGAGCGGCAACGGCCTCGTCAACGGTCTTTCCGAGCAGATTGATCTCGGGACTGAAATGACCTGCTTTTCCGAAGCTCTTTACGCCGGCCGATCTTTTCGGCTTATCCTCTTTTGTCTTTGCAATGTCGTCGTCCGGAAGTATGAGAAGATCGCTTGCCGGAAATTTTGACGACAATATTCCCATTTCAACGGTAAGAAGCCCTTTTGAGTCGGGTCCCGAGATAATGTGTCCGTCCGTGTTCAGACTGATCACATGCACGGAGTCTCCGATACGGAAGTCTTCGGGAGCAAGGCCTGATGCCTTTCGAGGTTCGTTACTGTCCGTAAGAGAATTGATCCTTTCACGAAGCTCGGCTCTTTTCTTTTCCATTTTAGAGGCATCGGCTGCCTTCGGGTTTTTAAGCCATTTGTTGTATTCCCTGATGGAACGGTCAGCCTCTTCCTTGGCGTTTTCGATTATCTCCCTCGCCTCGGCGCGTGCCTCTTCGATAAGACGCTTTCTTTCGTCGGTTATCTTTGCTTCCTTCTTTGAGATGGAGGCTTTAAGCTCCTCAATCTCTTTTTTCATGGATTCGATCTCTTCCTTGTCATGAAGAGCTTCCACGCGGGCTGCCTCAAGCATTGTTATGGCATTTTCCATCAGAAGCGCATTACTGTCTATACCGTTTCTGGCGGAATCTATAATGTCCTTCGGAAGTCCGAGCTTTCCTGAAATGGCAAACGCATTCGAGCTTCCCGGAACGCCCGGAAGAAGCTTATATGTCGGAGCCATATTTTCGACATCAAACTCAAAGGACGCATTCATCACGCCTTCCTCGGATACGGCAAAGGTCTTAAGCTCGCTGTAATGCGTCGTTGCCATAACGAGCGATCCGTTATCACGAAGATATTTCAGGATCGCTATCGCAAGAGCGGAGCCCTCTACCGGATCGGTACCTCCGCCCGGCTCGTCAAAGAGACATAATGAGTCCGGTCCTGCGTGCTTTACTATATATATAATGTTGCTCATATGGGATGAAAAGGTGGAAAGATTCTGCTCGATGCTCTGTTCGTCACCTATATCCGCAAATACATTTTTAAATACGCTCAGTCTTGTGCCGTAGGCTGCGGGAACGTGAAGACCTGCCTGCCCCATAAGCGTAAGCAGTCCGAGTGTTTTCAGTGATACCGTTTTACCTCCCGTGTTGGGACCTGTAACTATAAGAAGACTATATTCTTCTCCCAACTTTATGTCAACAGGAACGGCAGTGCTCCGGTTAAGAAGAGGATGGATACCTTTTCTTATATCGATTATCCCGTCTTCGTTGAACAGGGGCTCACAGGCGTCCATTTTACCTGCAAGCTTGCCCTTTGCGAATATGAAGTCAAGCTTCGTAAGGATAGAATAGTCGGATTCTATTACTTCGTGAACAGAACCTGCAAGTGCGGAAAGCTCCTCCAGAATCCTTTCAATCTCGATAGCTTCCTTTGCTTCAAGCTCTTTTATCTGGTTGTTGAAGTTCACTATCTCAAGCGGCTCGATAAAGAGAGTGGCGCCGCCTCTGGACTGGTCATGGACCATTCCCGGAAAATGAGCCTTGTGCTCGGATTTTACCGGCAGACAGTATCTCCCGTTTCTCTGGGTTACTATCGATTCGCGGAGCATTTCACGGTTAGACTCGCTCTTCATTATCTTGTCGAGCTTTATATGAAGCTTTTCGTCTGCAAGACGAAGCTCTCTTCTTATAGCCTTCAGTGCTGAGGATGCGTCGTCCGCTATCTCCCCGGGACCGAGGATCACTCTTCTTATCTCCGAAGAAATGTGAAGCGCGGGGTCAAGCATTTCAAAGCTTTCGGACAGAATGTCCCTCTTTTCAATCTTGTCGTCCGTATCCTCATTTTGTTTAAAGCCGAAGGACTGAACCTCACCGGAAGCCTCGAGAAGAGCGGCAATGTCAAGAAGCTCATTTGCGGAAAGCGGAGAGCCGATCTTCAGAAGTCTGAACAGCCCCGTTACATCACGGACTCCCGAAAAAGAAACATTTCCGTATCTTTCAAGCCGCAAGTTCGCGGCCCTGGTTTCCTCCTGCAGACGCTGTATCTCCGACAGCGTAGTCAGCGGCTTTATCGAAAGGGCTTTTTTCTTCGCGGCTGAAGTGGACGCACAGTCCGAAAGCATCTCAAGTATTTTATTGTATTCAAGTGTCTTTAGAGTTCGTTTATTCATAATACGCAATTATAACATGATGACATGCATAAAAACAAGGTGGGATGTGACACGGGGAGGGGTACACTGTCAAATTTTTTTATTAATAATTCTATGTGATATATACAAATACCTTCAAAACAGTTCTCCGGTTTCTATATTTCACAAAGTGATGTTATGAATTATCACAAAGCGCTCGAAACTCGCTTCGCTCAAACAGTCGAGTGCCTTTGGATAATTCTATAACCATCCCTTTGGAAATATAACGAAACCTACGCAATGTTTTGACTGCATTTGTATATATCACATATATTTTTTAATTTATTTGACAGTGTACCCCTCCCCGTGCTGCATCCACACTTTATGTTGAGTGTGTACCCGTCCCATGCCGCATTCGCGCATTATGGTGAGCGTGTCTCCGTGCCGCATTCGCGCCTTGCGGGGACAGTGTGCACAAACTGTTTTGTGCATATTTTATATAGGCACATTTATGGCGTTTCAGATATAATTGAAAGCTGAAAATATTGTGTTATTTTGGCAGGCATGTACATTCGTATATGCGGAAAAAAGAGGAGGAAAGTTTATGAAGAAAAGGATTGCACTTGTGGCTGTTACCGTAGCAGCGGCACTGACTCTTGCTTCGTGTGGAGGAAAGAAGCCCGCTGAGACTACAACAGAGGCTACGGTTCCCACCACTGAAGACACAGAAGAAGGAGATTACGGCGGAGAGGTGACCGAGGGCGTAGGTGATGCCGATACGACAACAGAGGCTGCGGCTCCTTCGGGAGATTTCACTGACAACATCGATCTTTCGCTTTTAAAGGTAGGATATAATGCGGCTGACGGCTGGACCTACGAGGAGGATGACATTTCCGACAGCGAAACCTATGGAAAGGTAGTTCTTTCTATTGCTGACGGGGACAAGGAAGCCGTAAGCACTACCATAGTAGTAAGTGTTACAGACCCTTACGGATTCAGAGATGAGCTTGAGAAGAACGGCTTCGATCAGTATGAGTATAAGGTAAATAATGCATACGAAACCGAAAAGGTCGGAAATTTCGACTGCGTCAAGTATGTTTCCGAGGATGGAAATACCATTAAATACATTGGTAGAGACGAGGGAGCAGGCGCTACATGTATGGTGACCATATATGGTCGTGAGGAAGGCGCTGCCGATAAGGGCGTAGCGCTTATCAAGGGAATTGAGACAAAGGCTCAGGACACCGGAAATGTGGACGGCCCCTGGTACTGGGACGGAACACCCTTTGAGGGTACATCTGCAAGCGTGATGATCGGTACCAAAACAGTTGAGACTAAGTGGGTACCCTTTGCAGAGTGGGAAAAGATGGCTGACACATTTGACAATTATGTAGGCCTTAGCGGAGAGAATGTATACATTCTTGAGGATGACACTCTTAAGAAGTATGACTTTGACGGAGAGAAGCTTACATTTAATTCGGAAGTAGAAGCAGGCGAGAAGCCCGAGAAGCTTTTTGCGGATACAAACGGAAAGCTTCATGTTTCCGGATTTATGGCTAAGTATCGTATAATTGAAAATGATTCCATTACCGCAAGCTATGACGATATCAGCTATTTTGTACCGGCACCTTCAGGTGACTGGGGTATAAGCCATTTCACAAAGCCCGAATGCGAAAAGGTTGAAATATCATCGGGAGCACCTGTTAAGACAGAAATGACATTCTCGGAGCTTTCACTTATCAACAGAATATTTATCGATGATTCCTATATCTATGTATGCGGTAATGCAGCAGATGATTCAGGTCACAAGGTATTTATTTATGATCACAGCGGAAGCCTTAAGATGACACTTGCGGATGAGGACGGAAGCGGCCTCGGAAGCATAACCTATGTAGGACAGATTGACGGCGGCTTCCTGGGGATGGACGGAAATATGAGAGAAGTTGTACTTTGGACATCAGATGGTCAGTATATCGGATCTGCAAGAGATAAGGATCTCTTCGGTACAAAATATCCATGGTTCTGCTCAACACAGAAGCAGTCTGACGGATCATTCTTCACCGTAATGACCGATGAAAGACAGGACAGATCCGCGGACGAGCTTACCGCATTTATCATAACAGTTAAATAATTAACATAACAACGTGACACGGGGACGGGTACACTGCCCCCGTGTCACGTTTTTTTTGTGAAAAATTTAGAGAAAAATTAGAAACTTCATGTGTCCGAAGATTATATAATGTTTTCAGCAACGATTGTTTTCGAAAATGATGAAGAGGGATACATGAAATCATATAAGGAAGGAATCTGTTTTTCGATTCCTATGCTGACAGGTATTGTCATATTTTATGTTCTGGGGTTGGGGATAACTGTTTATTATGCCTTTACCGGCAGGGAGAGTGTTCTGAATGGCTTTTCGGAGGTTTTTTCTAATGAGGCTTTCAGACTGGCGTTATCCAACACTGTCAGATTTCAGCTGATAGTTATACCTCTCACCCTTGCAATGTCTTTTATTATCGAAGTCAGCATTTATGATCTGAATAAAAATATAATCAACATACTGCTTTTGCTGCCGCTTGCCGTGCCGTCAAATGCTGTTTCGGTAATATGGAGGATTATTTTCTCTGAGTTCGGAATGCTTAATAAGGTAGTGAATGCCATGACCGGACAGACAATTGATTTCTTTTCGGGTGATGGTGCATTCTGGCTGACAGTAATGACCTTTGTCTGGAAAAATCTCGGTATTGCGCTTCTGATCTGGAAGCTGGGGATGGATATCATACCGAAATCAATCTATGAGGCAGCAGAGCTGGATGGTGCCACGGAGGGAAAACAGCTT